>JBLNDH010000021.1:0-4179 GCA_050261455.1 Bacillota bacterium | reverse complement strand
GAAGATCGCGGCTGAGCCGGTGGGGGATATCGAGAAGCTCTTCACGGCGTGGGATCAGTGGGGTTGGCACCGGGTGACGTTCTATGGCGACCTAAAGGAGTCGGCATTTGCGCTGGCCGATGCGATGGGGTGGAAGATTGTGCAGGAAGCGTGAACGCAAGTGAAGTGGACTGGTCGATTCGGGAGGACGAGGGTTCGACTCGTCCTCCCGAGCGTCGGTTTATAGTAAGCTGCGTGAGAGCCCGGCCCTGCGGGCCGCCGCTAAACGGGGAATGCTTGGTCAATGAAGGAGAACACAGTGGCAGGAAGTCATGCGAATTTGCGGTCGCGACGGCGATTCTTGCAGGCGGCGGCGACGACTTGGGCGAGCATCAGCATCGTTCCGCGATATGTTCTGGGGGCGGGGCAGACGCCGCCGAGCGAGAGGATCAGCATTGCGGGAGTTGGGGTGGGTGGCGTGGGGTTTGGACAGTTGCAGAGTTGCGCGGAGGGGAATCACATCTATGCGTTGTGCGACGTCGATGATGCTTATGCGAAGAAAGCATACGACAAATGGCCAGCGGCCAAGCGATATCGAGATTACCGGGAGATGCTGGATGCGGAGGGGAGCAAGATCGATGCGGTTTATATTGGGACGCCGGACCATACGCACGCGCTGATCACGCTGGCGGCGTTGAAAAAGAAGAAGCATGTGTGCTGTGTGAAGCCATTGACGCGGACGATTGAGGAATTACGCGTGGTGGTAGCGGCGGCAAAGAAGGCGGGGGTGGCGACGCAGATGACGGCGGCGCCGAATACCAGCGAGATCGCGTGTCGCACGTGCGAGTTGATTTGGGCGGGGGCGATCGGGGCGGTGCGCGAAGTGCATGTGTGGAGTGATCGGCCGCTCTGGCCGCAAGGGATGATGCGGCCGGCGGGGCAGGATGCGGTCCCCGCCACATTCGATTGGAAGATGTGGCTCGGGCCGGCGCCCCAGCGTCCATTCAAGGCGGAGTGGGCGGAGAATGACTATGCGCTGAAGCAGGTGAATATGGCTGGTGGAGGGGCACCCTGGTACAAGTCGGTGTACCACCCGTTCAACTTTCGTGGCTGGTGGGATTTCGGGTCCGGCGCGTTAGGCGACATGGGATGCCATCATCTTAATCATGTGTTTCGGGCGATGAAGCTGAAGTACCCGACGGCGGTGCAGGCCACCTCGACCAAAGTGACGGCGGAGGCGGCGCCGTTGGCGTCGATTGTGACATGGGAATTCCCGGCACGAGAAGCGATGCCGCCGGTCCGGGTGATTTGGTATGACGGTGGTCTGAAGCCTCCTTGTCCGAAGGATCTTGAGGGCAAATCGCTGCCGGCTGAAGGGCAGCTGTATATCGGCGATGAAGGAAAGATGCTGGGGCCGACAGTCCTGCCGGTCTCACGTGGCAAGAAGTTCGAGAGTGTTCCCAGGACGTTGCCGCGTCGGGGCGGCACATGGCTGGAATGGTTCGAGGCGTGCAAGGGCGGAGAGCGGGCGGGATGTGATTTCGAGTGGTCGGGGCCGCTCACGGAGACGGTGCTGTTGGGGAATGTCGCCATTCGCGCGGGCAAACGCATTGAGTGGGATGCCCAGCAGATGCGGGTGACAAACGACGAAGAGGCAAATCGATTCGTGAAGGCGGCCTATCAGAATGGGTGGACCTTGGACGAGGCATAGGCCAAGGGCGACGATTAGACGCGTAAAAGAAGAAGGCCCACGACGTTGTCGTGGGCCTTCTTGTGGACGATCATCACTGGTGCCGTGCCTGGTCGTCTGAACGATCATCATTCATGCGACGGGAACGGCATACTCCTCCAACAGTGGTTCTGTCGAGAATAGCTTGGCAGAGATGCCTGTCGCCGGGATCTCTGTTGCCGCTGGGGACGGCAGCGTCTCCTGGGCCGATTGTGCCGGCGTATCCAATGGGGCATTCTGGCCGATGAAGGCACTGTCGATCAGGAAATAGTCGTCGCCATCAACGAGGCCGTCGTAGTTGAGGTCACCGTTCTGATAGCCGTTCTTCCGAGTGATGAAGCCGGCGTCGATCAGGAAGTAATCGTCTCCATCCACCACGCCATCCAGGTTGACATCGCCGTTCAGAGCATGCTTGATGCGAATCAAGCGAGCCTGCTCGTCGGGGACAACGGCCAGGCCAGTCAATTCGTTTTTCGCTGCGGCACTGCTGGCAATGCCCGCGCCGGTCCACGAGCCGCCGTTGCGACCGGAACGTACGAGGCTGTTGACCAGAGCAAGCGTATCGGACATGTCTTCGCCTTCGGGCACGGAGACGATCAACTCGTTGTCGGCTACATCGAGGTTGTCGGAACCGTCGGGGAGCGCAGCCGGCAGATCCTTGGACTTGCCCGTGATGCGATCCCGGACCCGCAGGATGGGCGACGGTGTATCGAGGATGCGGACCGTGGCGTCGTTGTGCGTGCCGACGGTATACGTATCGGTCGGCGTTACCGTAAGGATCACGGTCTCAACGCCCTCATTTTCCGCATCCGCTCGGGCCAGTACCGAGATCGGTACCGAGGAATGCCCCGCGGGAATTGTCACGTCGATCTCCGAAAGGAATGGGCCAGTGTCAAATGCGCCGAAGAGGTAGTCGCTGCCGCGTGTAGCTGTGCCGCTGGTCGTCAGGTGGACCTGCAGATCAACATCTGTCGGACCAACCCGGACGACTTTGAATGAGCCGAGGCGAGGCTGTCGCCCGCCGCGGATGGGCTCGCTGGCAACGGGGTTGTCTGTCGCGATCGAGACGACGGGCCGTGTCGCTGCTTCGACTTTGAAGGTGCATTGCTCGACAGTCTGGCCCCAGGCTTTGAAGGTGAAGGAGTACTCGCCGGGCGTGAGAGTGCCGAACTGGTATTCGTGATCGATCGGCGGAGGAACCATCATCACCACTGGGCCGGTCCAGCGTTCGATCTTGGTATCAACGACGAACTCGGAGCCGTTCTGTTGCACGGTGCCCCAGTCGCGAACCTTAAAGCCAGGATTACCAAACTGCAACGTCACGGTGCCGAACGAGAGTCCCGCCAGGGTTTGGACTGCAAGGTCCGTCTGTTGGGCGGTGGGGATGTAGGAAACCCAGGGATCCGCCTTCGCGTCCTGAATGGTGACGGTCGCGGCATCCGGCTTGCCGAGGTCGTATTCAGAGCCATCGATGATCGCCAGAATAACGGTCTCATTGTCTTCGGCGAGACTATCGCCATGGGGAATCACATCGAGTGTGACGGAGCGTTCGCCGGCGGGGATGACGACAGACACCTGCCCAGACGGCGGGGGGACCAGGTCAGTCAGCCAGGCGATGGGGAAGTTGTAATCGAGGCCCTCGGTGGCCGTGCCGTCGATCTTGAGGTTGACCAGCAGCGACTGATCGGTGGGTCCGGTGCGTGTGATGGTATAGCGCCCGATGTCCGGGCATTGGCCCTTGGAATCGATTTCAGGGGCATTCGGCTCGCGGGCAATGGGATCGGTGGCCGTGATTGTCACAACCGGAATCTCAGCCGGCACCGTGAATTCCTGGACTTCGACTGTCTGGCCCCAGGCATTGAATACAAAGGAATAACTGCCCGGCTTGAGCACGCCCAGTTTGTAATCGTGAGTGATGGGCGGAAGATCGATCGGGATGGGCATGCGCGGCAGCGGGCCGGTGTTCCGCTCCACCTTGGCATCGACGATGAGCCTGTTGCCATCCTGTTGAACGTTGCCCCAGCCGGCTACGCGGAACTCACGATCCCAGAGCCACAAGTTCACGGTGGCGTTGGTGGTCCCTTCCACCGTCTTCAGAACGATCGAGGTCTGCTCGGCTGTGGGCGTGTACGCGACCCACTGATCGATGGGGGTGTCCTTGATCGTGACCGTATCGGTAGCGGGAGAGCCAACATCGTAGCCGTCAGCGTCGATCAGAGTCATGACGACGGTCTCGTCGCCTTCGATCGCGTAGTCGCCGGCGGGAACGAGGTGGATGCTCGTCGATGCCTGGCCAGCAGGGATCGTGAGGGTCAGAAGCAACGGGTCCGGTGACGGATCGTCCACGGCCTTTGAGTCCAACAGAGCATTCACGCTCACCGTCAGGAACTCGTAATCAGTCCGGTACGTCGCGGTGCCGCTGATGGCGAATTGGACCGTCAAGGGCAGATCGGTCGATCCACTTCGTGTGA
>JBLNDH010000020.1:0-3809 GCA_050261455.1 Bacillota bacterium | reverse complement strand
AGGCGTAGATACGAGCATCCACGCCGCTGCCGTCGCTGTTGCCCGGTGCATGGCTACGGTTCCAGGAGTTGGAGTACTTGCTCCAGGCCCCGACGTCGGCATAGGCGCCGCCGAATCCTCCCAGGTAATTCAAATCCATATCGGGAGCCACGCTGGAACTGGAGTACCGGGCGCCGTCGGCCACACAAATCTTCCGCGATGGATTGCCAATTTTGGCGAGTTTCGGGGCATAGTCGGCCGGCACCAGGTATTCCAGCCGGCAGGTCTTCAGACCCACGGGCCCGCCATTCAGCGTGTACTGGAAGACCGCCGCCATGTTGTAGGAATTCACATTCATCAGGCCCTGGTCGTTGGCACTCCAATCGACCGAACCATACGGCATGGCCATCACATCGTTCTCCGGGCAACGAAACAGGGGGTGATTGGCCAGGCTTCGGAAACGGTTGATGCGTTGGTCCAGCGTAGCGCCTTCCTCGAACGGGATCCGCAGCATCTTGGCGATCGGCGCGTGCCAATCCCAGATCTGCGAGATGCCGGGGCAGTTGGTGTTGCTGTAAATGGGATTGAAGAGAAAGGCGCCGGACGTGTTGGCGCCGCCGGGAAGGGACCCGTTGTTGGCCTGGATGTACAGGTGCACGCCTTGGAGGATCGACCGGAGATTGGCGGCGCAGGAGATGGATCGGGCCATCTGTTGCACTTTGCTCATGGCCGGCAGGAGTACCGACATGAGCACCCCGATGATGCCGATGACGACCAGCAATTCCACGAGTGTGAATGCGATTCGTGAACGAGAGGGGCCGGCGATCATGCTGCCTCCACATTGGATAAGAAGCGGTTTCAGGACCGGGAACTTGCTTTCTGAGTGCCAGGGGCACCCGATCTACGGTTCTGAAACCAGCTCTAAGACTCCGCATGTGCATGCGGGGTGCTTTTCTTCACTCCGGTACTAATCGTGTCGTCCCTGACCCATCTGCATGCTGGCGTGGTACTCCGTACGCGTTGGCGGCGGCATGTGGTTTGGGTCGGGTGCGGGATTATGCGACACGACCAATCGGCCGCAGTCTGGGCAGAACGTCGGCTCCGCCTGGCCTCGATAGGAATTGAGCAGCACTGGCACCGGTTTCCGCCGGGTTTGGCCCGAAGCGGTCCAATAGCACAACTCAGCCGGGTAACCAGTGCGTTTGCCCGTATGAGGCGAAACAACGGGAATGCGATCGGATACGTTGAGTCGATGTTGAAAGGATTCGCCTGTTTCGGCGCAGACAAAGATCCGGTCCTGCGCCGCTGCCGCTGCGTCAGTTCGGCCAAAACTCTGCCGAACCGCGTAGATCGCGCCGCCGACCCCGATGACTGCCAACACGATGGCCGATACCCTCCCTGGCATCGAGTCGAGCAAGCCCCGCATAATCTCCCTGTCCATTCATTTTGCCCGGGCCCTGGACAGATAGCCCGATAGATCTTTTAACGCAATCTAGCTCAATATATCACTCGCACGATAACAAGGCGATATTATTCTGCACCGAATCGCGATATGGCGGATGGTGGGATATAGTTAGCCGCCATGATCGTGTTCCTCGGAATCCTGAGCATTGTCGCTGCAGTATGGCTCTGGCTGCTGGCTGGACGTACGTTTCGGTCATCATTGAAGTTAGCGTTGAATGCCGATACCCCGGTTACCCCTTCCGCCCCGGCGCGTTGGCCCGCCATTACGGTGATTATTCCCGCCCGCAATGAGGCCGATACGTTGCCAGCCACCATCCCCACGATTTGTCGGCAGGATTATCCCGATTTTCGCGTCATTCTGGTGGATGACCAAAGCGACGACGATTCGCCGCGGGTGATCGAGCAACTCCAGGCCGCTCACCCCAACCTCACCGTCGTCCATGGGATCACGCGCCCGGCGGATTGGCACGGCAAGCAATGGGCCGTTAAGCAAGGGGTCGATCATACGAACACCGAGTACCTGCTTTTCACCGATGCCGACATCCTCTTTCATCCCCAGGTTCTCAAACAGTCCATGCGTGTCATGCAGACCAGGAATCTGGAGATGTTCAGCCTCCTGCCACAACTGATTCTGGGCAGCCCCAGCGAACGCATCGCCCTGGCCGGCGCCATGGCCGTCATCACGGGCTTATTCCCGCTTACCCGTGCCAATGATCCTAAAAGCCGATTGGCGCTGGCCGCCGGCGGGTTCATCCTGATCCGTCGCGATGCCTACGAACGCGTAGGCGGACACGCGGCCGTCAGAAATCAGATGATTGAGGATTTGAGTCTTGCGCGAATCATGAAACAAGCCGGCGTGCGGATGCAAACCCTCTTTACCTGCGACCTGCTTCATACGCGCATGTACACCGGCTTGGCCGACCTTTGGGAAGGGCTCTCCAAGAACGCTTTCGCTGGAATCGACTACTCGCTTTGGAAGTACTTCGTCGGAACAATGCTCGGCTTGGTCATTGGTGTTCTGCCGCCCCTCTACTGGGTCCTGTCCGTCTTGCTGTTGACGCATCATCCTTCGCCAATGACCTGGGCGGCTTTTGCTTTGTCGCTGTTGATCAACCTCTGCATGGTCATCGTCCACAGCCGGGCCGTTCGGCACCTGCAATTGCCCTGGTGGCACAGCTTCCTGTTGCCGGTCAGCGGTGTGCTCTACAGCCTCATCGCCGCGTGGTCGGTTTACCAGCACTACTTCACCGACGGCACGATGTGGAAGGGCCGGCGATATCGCAACGATTCGGCGTCCTTGAGAACTGCTGTCCCTATTATGGAACCCGCCGGGCCGGTGCCGTCAGATCCTTCCGTTGCGACAGATCGTTGTCCGGGTAAATGACCACCACCCAAGGCGTCTGCTGCGATTGGACCTTGGCCGACCAGGTCAGCGTTCTCATGCCGCCGGCCTGCAAATCCGCCGTTTGCTCTGCCGGATCCATCGCCAGGTTGAACGCGCGGACCGCGAAGGTATGCCGCCCGTTGCCGCTCACTTTGGCAGTGATCGTCACTCGCCCGTCATCGGCCACCTCTTGCGACAGATCAAACTGCACCGACCGTTTGGGTTTCGGTGCGTACAGATCCGCCATGGCGAACAGCCATCGGCTCGAAGGATGCACCCAGACTTCCTTGTAGTTCCAGCAATTTGTCACTGGCCAATAAGGCACATCGAAGTCGAGCTTGCTCTGAATCCCTACCGGCAGCGAGCCGACCATATTGCCGGACATCGCCGTGTACTGCGGGGCGTAATCGTACCCTTCGCCGTACATCGTGCTCTGGGCAAAGGGGTTCTTCCCGACGATCCACTGCAACTGCAATTGGCTCAGATCCAACAGTTCCGGCCGATTACGCAGCAAACCCGCCGCCGTCAGTGCCTTGGTCTGCGACAGCAGAATGCCAAAGTGCCCGCGCATATCACCCCACACCGGGAACCGGCGCAGAGAGTACTCTTCCGACAGCTTCAGTCCCTTTGATACCGCAGCCGGGTTGTCGCTGACCTTGTAGATACCTGCATTGAGCAGGTTGTAAGGTGCATTGAAGGCTGCTGCCGCCCGTTGATATTCCGAATGCATCGCCACGGCCGAATACCACTGCATCCAGTCCGCATGCTCGGGCAGCGCCTTGCACAACTCCGCCAGCGCCACCACCGGGGCCTGATCATGGCCGCGATGCATGTAGTTCAGGATGTGATCCCGCCGGGGACTGCTATAGAAGAATCCCGCCAGTGAGGTTTGCCAATTCGGGTAGGTCCTCTGCTGTGACTCGACCAACATTTTCCCCAACTCCGCCGCCTTCTCCGCATACATGCGCTGGCCGGTCGCCTT
>JBLNDH010000019.1:0-9020 GCA_050261455.1 Bacillota bacterium | reverse complement strand
GGATTCCGGATCAACTGCTCGACGAGGATCACTGCCGGCAGGTATACTCGCCTCATCAAATCACCCGAAGCAAAAGGAGTCAGTATGGTGGCAAAATGGTCTTACGGGTTTGTCTGCATCGTGGCAATCATGCTGGCGACAGGGTGCGCCCACGAGGCAATCACGCCTCAGCCGGCCGAGTCGGCCGCCAAGCCCGCTGCCGCCAAGGCGGATGCGAAAGCCCCTGCGGAAAAGGCCGACCTGGAATGGGAAAGCCTTTTCAATGGCAAGGACCTCGATGGCTGGAAGGTGACCGAGTTCGGCGGCCAGGGAGAAGTGCGTGTCAAAGATGGCGCGATGATCCTGCCCATGGGTGCGATGCTGACCGGCGTCAACTACACCGGCCCAACCCCCAAGATCAACTATGAAGTCGAACTGGACGCCATGCGGATGGATGGCACCGACTTCTTCTGTGGCCTGACGTTCCCGGTGAATGATTCCTGTGCTTCGCTGATTTGCGGCGGGTGGGGCGGGTCCGTCTGCGGCATCTCCTGCCTGGATGGCTACGATGCCGCCAACAACGAAACCACCACGATCCGCGAGTTCAAAAAAGGCCAATGGTACCGCATCCGCATGCGGGTCATGGACAAGCGGCTCATGGCCTGGATTGATGACAAGCCCGTCGTTGATGTGAGCACCAAGGGTCGGAAGATCGATGTGCGCATCGAAATCGAACTCGGCCGGCCCTTCGGTTTGGCCTCCTACCAGACCACGGCAGCCATCAAGAACGTCCGCATTCGCCCCCTCAAGCCCGAGGAAATCACGGAAAAGCCGGAGGAACAGTTCTAACAGGATTCACAACGCGTGATAGGCAATGGCACGAGCAACAGCTCGTGCCATTTTCTTTGGAAATCGCCCGAATGACGCCCAAGGAACTTGTTCCCTGGGTCCTCTCCTTACCTCCCCCGATCACCGCGGCAGCAACGACACGATCAGCTCCGCCGTCAGCGGATTCGCCGCCGCCGATGGCTCCACCGGCGACGTAAGCAATCGCCGGGCGGATTGGAGGAACGCACTCCGCAAAGTCGAATAAGAACGCAACACCGGCCGCCGCAATGCATCGATGGGATGTGCCTGCGTAGTGGGCCAGACGTGAATCAACCCACACGCACCCGCCGCTGCCGTGATCAACTCTGCACGCGAATTCACAGGCCCCTGGGCGTAGGGCGTGAATTCCGGAAGGCTTGCCCAGGTCCGCCCAAACAGCCGCACGGGTAATCCCGCCTCCAGCAGCAGCCGGGCCAATCCCTGCTGATAGGCCGGCACGATCAGGTTCTCAAGGAACACTCTCCGGTCAAACCCCTGTTCGTCAATGCCCAGCCGTCGCATGCGCGAGGCCAGATACTGTTGGAGGTCGCCGTTGAGAACAAAGGGATCCTTCCGCATCTCCTCGTTGATCAGATCCCATAACAGGCCATGGCTGGAAAGATCGACGGATGGGGGTAGCTGACGGGCATCAGTCGTGTCTGCGATGATGGCCAGATACGGCGCCGACGATGCAGCCAGGGCCGGGACATTGCTGACAGGCCACGTGGCCACCGCCAGTCGCGACGCGGGCCAACCCGCCGACCGGGCCCGCTGCACCCATGCCGCGTCCGCCAGCAGCAGCGCGTCCTCCGCCATGGCCGCCGTGAATGGGGGGATAGGGCCTGCCGTGAGCCAGGAGATCATGGGGATCGAACCTGGAATGACCTCGGCCAAGTCCGCACGCGTGCAGTTGGCTGCGATGATGGCCTGGCAGTTCTGACAGGCCATCGCGACCGCCAAGTGCGAGGAAGCTGCCGGATCATCCGGGTCGAGCGGTGAATACTCCCATGGCGGTAGGGGGGTGCCAGCGGCCGAAGTGGATGAACGCAGCGTCTGGGCCAGGATTGCCGGCCCATCTTCCCACAGGCGAAAACGCGAAGGCGCCAGAAGGCAGGCTCGCTTCGTTGCCCCAGGGTGTCCCGGGGCTTTCGTGAGGATCTCCGCTCGAATCCGATTTCGCTCGCCGCTGATCTGCGAGAAAACCCGCTGAGCCACTGCGACGAACGCCGCCGCCTGGTCATCCTTGACCGTAATCGTGTGCACGAGGTTCTGCGGGATAGGCAGGCCGGGATGCTCACGAAGGGTGCGAGCCAACTCCTCCGCCCAATTGGCCCCTGCCGCAAAGAACAATCGATGGGTCCGCATAGCCGCCGAAAAATCGCAGCAGCGCAAGGCAACCGCCAGCCACTCCATATCCGGAACAACGGCGTGAACCGTCTGATTGGGCGACAGGATCCCCAATACCACCGCAATCTGAACCGGATGCAGCGGAAACGCAAAACAGGTATGCCCCGTCGTCTGCACGGTACGCAACATCTGCTCCGAAGCTCGCCGGGGAAGCGAGCAGTTCCCGATCCATTGGCCCGTTGAATCGATCGCGCTCAGACACCCATCGCGGGCGTACGTCCATTCCAATGGGACGGGGGTATTCCGAATGCCGTCGGCCAGTTGCGGCTGGATTTCCTCAAGGGCCGGCAGGTTCGCCTGCCAGTTCTGCTGAGCCTGTCGCTCGGCAGCGCTGGTCCTGACGGCGGCGGTGGAACCAATGCTGATCGTCATGGGTGTTATTGATCCGTTCGGTCCGATATGCGGACGCTAACAACTATTATCGGACGACAGGGTTCAGTGACTGAAATAACCATGGATCTCCGTTTTCCCACGCCGGCGGCGGAGCGCCGCGCCGCCCCGGCTCCATAAAACAGCTGAGAGTGTCAGAGATGCCCCCAGATAGTAGAATTCATCCCATGAAGTTCACCAAGATGCATGGCATTGGCAACGACTATGTCTACGTTAACGGCTTCGTCGAGAAGATCGCCGACCCCCCAGCCGTCGCCCGCCTCGTCTCCGATCGCCATTTCGGTATCGGTTCCGATGGCCTGATCCTGATCCTCCCCTCGGACAAGGCCGATGTCCGCATGCGCATGTTCAACGCCGATGGCAGCGAGAGCGAGATGTGCGGCAATGGCGTGCGCTGCGTCGCCAAGTACTCCTATGACCATGGCCTGACCAAGAACAACCCCATTCGCGTCGAGACCGGTCGCGGCGTCCTCACGCTCGACCTGAGTGTCCAGGCTGGCAAGGTCCAACAGGTCACCGTCCAGATGGGCCAGCCCATCCTCGAACTGGCAAAGATCCCCGTCGATGCCGCCAAGGTCCGCATGATCAAGGATCATGTCTACGCCATCGCCGACATTCCCGGCCTCCCCGGCGCCGATACGACGACCTTCGTCTCCATGGGCAACCCCCATGCCGTGATGTTCGTGGACGATCTGGCCAAGGTCGATCTGAATCGCTGGGGCCCCCTGGTCGAAAACCACACCGCCTTCCCCCGCCGAATCAATGCCCATTGGGTCCAGGTGATCTCTCGCGACGAAGTGAGAATGGCCACCTGGGAACGTGGCAGCGGCATTACCCTCGCCTGCGGCACCGGCGCCTGCGCCGTCGCCGTCGCCAGCATCCTCACCGGCCGCACCGCGCGCAAGGTGCTGGCCCACCTCCCCGGCGGCGACCTCCGCCTCGAGTGGCGAAGTGCCGACAACAACGTCTACATGACCGGCCCCGCCACCGAAGTCTTCACCGGCGAGTGGAGCGGAACCGCCAGATGACCAAACGCCGACGGCGCTGTTGTGTGTTGCTCTATGCAGAGCAACGAGAAGGGGCAAAATGGGCTACTTTCGACGGAAGATCCGACGTAAGCGATGCGCGGAGGCAATCGAAGCAGCAACACAACCGGTGCCGCAGTCATTGCTGGACTTCTGGCACTCTGCACCGGATTCCCCGCCGCCTGCGGTCCGACGATCGCGATTCGTGCGATTGGCTGTAGGACAGAGGGATCCGGACTCGCACCAACCGCAGGGGGTTTTTGCGGCTGCCTGTGACGTGAGGGATTCCGCGGAGTTGGTGGAGGCGGAACAACGGGAACTGAACGACGTCTTCCGTTGGTTCAACACGAATCTACCTGTGCCGAAGCAACTGCCTCCGCAGGCAATCTGTTGGTTCAAGTGCCAGTCGCAGGAGTGCATCGCCCACGTCTGGCAGATCGTTCACTTGCTGCAATCGCATGGGTTGGCAGTCTGGATGATGGCGACGGAGCGACAAGGAAAAGTCGTCTATGAAGATGAGTTGCAAGTTGCAGCAGTGCCATTCAAAAGGACCGTGAGGCGAAGCATAGTGCCAGTAAGGCGACAGCAATGAGACAGTTTGCTGCTGGCTGGGGTATCGGGCATTGAGGCATTCGGATTTGATTCGGAATTCGGATTTCGGAATTCGGATTTCGACATTACGATGTGTTCCGCCTGTGCTCGCAACGCTACACCACCAGCACCCCCGTTCCGTCGATCTTCCCCGCCTTCATATCCTGCAGCGCCCGGTTCCCTTCTTCCAATCGATAGCTCACCGTATGTGGCCGCACCGGAATCCTCGCCGCTTCCTCCAGGAGTTCCCTCGCATCCTGCCGCGTATTGGCCGTAACGGGATGGATGTCCCGCTCATAGAACAGGTACTTGTCGTAATCGAGCGTTGGAATGGGGCTCATGTGAATCCCCGCCAGCGACAGCGTCCCACCACGATCCAACGCATCCAGTGCCGTCGGCACCAGCGATCCCGCCGGCGCGAACAGAATGGCGCTATCCACCTTCGACGGCATCTGCGCCGGATCGAACCCCGCCCACGCCGCCCCCAGCTCCCTGGCCAGGTGCTGGTGACTGGGGTTGCGGCTGACCACATACACATCGTGCCCCCGGTGCACCGCCACTTGGATCACCACATGGGCCGATGACCCAAAGCCGAAAATCGCCAGCGTTCCCTCCGGCGGCACGTTGGCCCGTTTGAACGCGCGATACCCGATCAGCCCCGCGCACAGCAGGGGGGCTGCCTCGATATCTGAGAAGACCTCCGGCAATTCATATGCGAAATCCTCCGGCACCGTGGCATACTCGGCATATCCCCCCGGCGCGTGATAGCCCGTGTATTCCGAAGACGGGCAAAGATTCTCCCGCCCGCTGGTGCAAAACCGGCACACCCCACAGGTATGGCGCAGCCAGGCCACGCCTACACGCACACCAGGCTTGAGACGAACGCACTCCGACCCCACCTCATCCACAATCCCGACCACCTGATGCCCGGGAACAATCGGCAGCAGATCCGCCGTGGGCAATTCCCCTTCGATGATATGCAGATCCGTCCGGCAAATGGCGCAACACCGCACCTTCAACCGAACCTCATCCGCCGCGGGCTCGGGAGCCGCAATCTCTTCCATCTGCAGCGGCGATGACTCGATAGGGCCTGTGTGATGCAAAACCAGAGCTCTCATGACCGTCCCTTTCTCCTCTTCTACCTCTCACTTCGTGCCTGCGTGCCTCAGTGCCTTCACCGTTCATACGTCCCAACCAACTCGCCTTCCCCCAGCACATGTCCCGCCATCGCTTTGAGTAACGCCGTCTTGTCCAATCCGCCTTGGACCTGCAGAGCCGTGTCGAGCGCATAGAGCCGGAAGTGATAACGGTGTACGCCATGTCCCTTGGGCGGCTCCGGCCCACGATATCCGGTCGACCCCCACGTATTCTTCCCCTGCAGTGCCCCTGGTGGCGAGGAGAGCTTGGCGTTCTGCGAAATGTGCTCCGGCAGGCTCGTCAGATCGGCCGGCAGCCTGTAAATCACCCAGTGCACCCACGGCTCCGGCTGCGGCGCATCCGGATCGTCGCAAATGATCGCCAGTTCCTTGGTATTCTTTGGCAGATTCGTCCATGACAGCGGCGGCGAGACATTCTGCCCGTCGCCAGTGTATTTCCGAGGAATTGGCTGACCGCTGGCGAACGCACTGCTGGTGATGTTGATGCCCATCGGATCACCTGCCTGGGGTCGAGTGGTTGATGTGTGCGGAACGTCGTCCCGTCGTTCACAGCCAGGCAAGACACTCAGGAGCATGAGCCAGAATGCAGTCTCCATGCGCATGGCTGTCCTCACGACGGGCAACTACACGGTACCCAAGTCGCGCCGGACTGACAGCGCACAAATCCCGGCCATCCGGATTCTACTCCGCAGCATTACAATAGATAGCGGGCTCGCATCACGGCCCATTGGACCAGGCGGTCATAGGTCGGCCGGCGCCGCCACTCCGAAAGGTTGATTCGCCTCGCATACCCGATGTCGTTCGCGAACAACTGGTGCAGCTGCAGGCCAAATTCCCGCGACCGGATGATCACCGAGAGTTCGCAGTTGTACTGAATGCTCTGGTAATCGAGGTTCGTCGAGCCCAGCACGGTCGTGTACCCGTCGATGCACATCGTCTTGGCATGCAGCACCGCGCCCTGACGCTCGTAGATCTCAATGCCGGCCGACATCAGTTTCTCATAGAACGCCCGGGCGGCAGTCATGAGAATGCGCACGTCGCACTGGCCCGGCAGCATCAGCCGCACCTTCACCCCTCGCCTGGCGGCGTGGCATAATTCATCGATCAAATCATCGGGCGGGGCAAAATACGACATCGTCATCAGGATGCTTGATCTGGCCTCGCGAAGCATCGATCGCAACGGAGCCAACGGACTGTGGCGCGTCGGCACCGACGCCAGCACCCCGAACTCGCCTCCTTGAACATTATGGAACAACGCGAGGTTGCTGAGCTTGCCCCCGTGCTCCACATATCGCCACGTTCGCGCAAAGGGAATCCTGAGCAATCCCGCCGCGGGTCCCCGAATCCCGATGGCGTTGTCGCGCCAAGGCGCATTCTTCAGCTTGGATGGCACGACCCACGAGCCCGCATACTCGCCGCCAATGTTCAGCCCGCCAAGCCCTGCTGTATCGTCGTCAATCAGCAGCAGTTTGCGATGGTCCCGGTTGGCTGGCCGCCAACTGTACCGGCACTCCCATGGCTTGATCGGGTGGAAAGACCCCAGCCGCACTCCGGCCCGAGCCATCTGCTCGAACATCACTGGGTCCGAGTCCAGCGAGCCAAACGAATCATAGATTACGAAAACCTGTAGCCCCTGCCGTGCCTTGTATGCCAGCAGTTCTGCAAATGCCCGCCCGGTTGGGTCCGACCGGAAAATGTAGACCTCCAGGCAGACTCGTCGCTTGGCGGCTTTGATCGCATCATACGCCGCATGCAATGCCTCGCCGTCCTTATAGAGTTGCACGCCCGTGCCATCGGAAAGGATAACCGGGCTCGGCACTATCCAGCCATCGTCGTGGTTGCCGGCGCGGATATTGATCCCCGGGGCCATGCCGGCCTGCTTGTGACCCGCCGGCCGTTGCCCGGGCAGAACCTCGCCTCGGTCAAAGATCGCTTCAGAATGGCTGACAGCCGGGTTATCCATGGCCGGACATAATAGAACAGCGGGTGACGGTAGGATATACCCAAAGGGTGTATCGCTTGATGCGCCGCGCAAGAATTCCTCACTCCCATCCAAGCCCCGGGATTCATCCCTGGGTTCGCCCGGATTCTCACAAATCTTCGTAGCTTCCTCCGCCAACCTCAAGCGAAAAGTGGCAAGCAAAAGAGTGAGCCATATAATCCCCCACGAGATTTGTTCGAAAGGATTTCTCGATGGCATTGAATCGTGAACAGGTGCTGGCCGCTCTGCGGACCGTGAATGACCCGGAACTCTATAAGGACATCGTCACCTTGAACATGGTGAAGGATGTAAAAGTGGACGGCAGCGCCGTGGAAGTTCACGTGGAATTGACCACCCCGGCCTGCCCTCTCCGCGAAGCGATCGGCCGCGACGTTGAAACCGCCCTGCGCAAGATCGGCGCCACCTCCGTCAAAGTTCAGTTCTCCGCCAATACCCGCGGCGCCGCCCAGCCCCGCAAGGATCTCCTGCCCCAGGTGAAAAACGTCATCGCGGTTGGTGCTGGCAAGGGAGGCGTCGGAAAATCCACCGTCGCGGTCAACCTGGCGGTGGGTCTCCAGCGGCAGGGCGCAGCGGTCGGTCTCATGGACGGCGATATCTATGGCCCCAGCATGCCCACCATGCTCGGCATCAAAGGCGAAGTCCCCGAAGTCCGCGGCGCCAAAATCATCCCCCACTACGTGCATGGCATCCACGCCATCACCATCGGCTCCCTCGTCGAACAGGAAAAACCCCTGATCTGGCGTGGCCCCATGGCCCATGGCGCCTTCAAGCAGTTGTTCTCCGACAACACTGAATGGCCCGATCTGGATTACCTCATCGTGGACCTCCCCCCCGGCACCGGCGATGTCCCCCTGACCTTGTGCCAACTCCTCCCGCTCACCGGTGCCGTCGTGGTGGCCACCCCCCAACAGGTCGCCCTCGATGACTGCATCCGCGCGGTCCGCATGTTCCAGACTCTCGGCTCGCCCGTCCTCGGCGTCGTCGAAAACATGAGCTACTACGTGGACCCGGCCACCGGCGCCGAGCACGATATCTTCGGCCGCGGCGGCGCCGAGCAAGCCGCCCAACGCCTCGGCCTGCCTTTCCTCGGCGCCATCCCCATGTTCCAGGAACTGCGCGTCAACAGCGACGCCGGTACCCCCCATGCCAATTTCGACGGCAATCCCAAGCTCGCCCAGGCCCTCGAGACCATCGTCAAGAATCTCGCCGGTCAAGTGAGCTTGAGAAACCTGCGAACCGAGGGGCCGACGTTGAACATCGTGTGATCGCGACTTTCGACTCGCGATTCTAACGACGCTCCTTCGCTGTCCGGTTTCCCAGGACGCGTGCGGTTTCGCGGATGCCGCACCGTCCAACCGCCGATCCTGCGCCTCGATAAGGGAATCGCCCTCAACCGTAGAATCGACCTCTGCGCGTTCGCCGGCATACGCTAGCATAAGACGTTTTGATCAGGAGCAACCCATGGCCACGTCGACGTCGCATGCGGCAAAGCACACAAACCGGCTGATCCACGAAAGCTCGCCCTACCTGCTGCAGCATGCCCACAATCCCGTCGACTGGTATCCCTGGGGCCAGGAAGCCTTCGAAGCCGCCCGACGCGAG
>JBLNDH010000018.1:0-7287 GCA_050261455.1 Bacillota bacterium | reverse complement strand
GGCCCTGTCCGATGGGCAGGCCAGCAACAGCGATGGCCAGCCGCTACGCGAAAAGGTCATGCAGATCGGCTTGGCCTTCCTCCGCCGCGAGCTGACCGATCTCGAGCAGTTCGTCCTGATCCAGATCTTTGACCAGAGCTGGAAAGACCACCTCTACGCCATGGACATGCTCCGCACCGGCATCGGCCTGCAGGCGTTCGCCGAGCGCGATCCTCGCATTGCCTACAAGAAGGAAGGGTATCGCTTCTTCCAGGAGATGATGGCCGGGATCCGCGACAAGGTCACCGACTTGATCTTCCGCGCCCGGATCGTGGGCCAGGCCCAGACGCGCAGTGCTTACAACATCACCTCCGCCCGGCACGATCAGATCGAGAGCTACGGCGCCGGCGACAACGCCCGCGCCGCCAGCAAGCTGATGGGCCAGGACGAACAGGCGCAAGCCGCCGCGGCCGAAGGTGAAGCCGGCGCCGCGGTTGTCAAGCCGATCGTCCGCGAAACCCCGAAGGTCGGCCGCAACGACCCGTGCCCTTGCGGCAGCGGTAAGAAGTACAAGAAGTGCTGCGGCGCTAATGTCGCCTCCTAAGCAATAGAGCGGCTGTGAGAAACGCGAAAACCCACGGTTTGGCCGTGGGTTTTCTTATGCGCCAGTCGGTGTGGCATCTGCTCTAAAATGGCGTGCTGGTCCGCCGGCGGATGTAGATCTGATCCACGGCTGCCCGTTCCGATAGGGACAACAGATACAGCACGGTCTGCGCGATATCGTCGGGGCTTAGCAGGACGCTTCGATCCAGGTCGGGCCGCGCATCGCCGACCATTCCCGTATCCACCCCGCCGGGCAGAATGGCCGACACGCGAATCCCGTATTTCTGCGCCTCCACCGCCAGCGACTTGGCCAAGCCCATCACGGCGTGCTTGCTGGCCGTATAGGCGGCCTGATTGGGGTATCCCTTGAAGCCCACTACACTGGAAACGTTGATGATGTATCCCGATTTCCGCGGCATCATGAGCTTCATCGCTTCCCGGCAACAGAGGAATGTTCCCCGTGCATTGGTTTGCATCACTCGATCAAAATCCGCGGCTGCGAAATCCTGGATGGGACCGAACAGGCCGATCCCCGCATTGTTGATCAGCACATCCACCCGCCCCAGCGATTGCTGCACCGCTTGAAACAGGTGAACGACCTGGCCCTCGTCGCCCAGGTCCGTTGGGATGATCGTGGCCGACCCACCCTGCGTGCGGATTTCTTGAGCCACGTCCTCCAACTGCTCGCGGCTGCGGGCCACCAGTACGACCTGAGCTCCACAGCCGGCCAGCGCAAAGCTGATGGCCCGGCCAATTCCTCGTCCGGCCCCCGTCACAATCGCAATCTGCCCTTTCAGTTTCGCTTGCATAGTGTCTCTCAATGTACACGTCCCAAGCCCGCAAACCAGAAGCGAGCGAATTTCGGCTCGGCAGGAGCCTCGCCATCCCTAAAAAACGCAGCATGTCTATGGAATGGATCTGATAGGCTCTGCAAGTTGGCGTTTGCGGCGAATTCAGCGATAATCAGCCCATCTATTGCGAGGAGCGGTCATGGTGAACGTCGGCGTGCTTGGGCTTGGGATGATGGGGTTGACACATCTGGACGTCTATGGCAAACGGAGCGATGCCCGTGTGGTCGCGATCAGCGACAAAATGCCTGATCGGCTGGAGGGCAAGACAAAAGCTGCGGGCAACGTCGAAGGACAAGCCAAGGGTGGTTTCGATTACGCATCGGCGCGGAAGTACCTGGAGGGCGTGGATCTGATTCGCGATCCGGAGGTGCAGGTGGTGGATATCTGCCTGCCGACGCCGATGCATTTGGAATTCGCGTTGATGGCGTTGGAGGCGGGGAAGCATGTGCTGCTGGAGAAGCCCATGTGCCGAACGGCCGCCGATGCCGCGAAGATCGTGGCCGCAGCGCGCAAGGCCAAGGGCCTGTGCATGGTGGCGATGTGCATGCGATTCTGGCCGGGCTGGACGTGGTTGAAGAATGCGGTGACGCAGCAGACGTATGGGAAGGTTTACGCCGCCCATTTCCGTCGCGTCGCCAACCACCCCGGCGGGGGGTTCTACAGCAACGGCGCACTGTCCGGCGGAGGCATCCTCGACCTGCACATCCACGATACGGATTTCGTCCAGCACTTGTTTGGCATGCCCGAATCGGTATCCAGCGTGGGGTATTCGAAGATGACGAACGAAATTGACCACGTGGTGACGCATTACCGCTATCGCGATGTGCCGATGGTGGTGGCGGAAGGCGGCTGGGCGATGGCGCCGGGATTTGGCTTCAACATGCAGTACACGGTCAACTTCGATCGGGCGACGGCGGTGTTTGACCTGGCCAGCGCCAAGCCGCTGATGCTGTACGAACCCGGCAAGGCCCCCCAGGCGATTCCGCTCGATCCGGGCATGGGATATGAATACGAGATCGGGTATTTCCTCGATTGTATCCGTACCGGCCAGGCACCGAAGACGGTGACGCTCGAGGCGGCGGCCAATTCGTTGAAGATCATCGAGGCCGAGAGTCAGAGCGCCAAGACGGGCAAGCCGGTATCATTGTAAGCATAAAATCCGCGTGGAACCTTGGTGATCGGGCACCTATGGATAGCCACCATCGACCTGTCGTGATCGGCATTGCAGGACTGGGCGGGTATGCTGCAGCGGCCCGCAGAGAAGTCCTCGAAGCGATGAAGTTGCCCCATCCTCCGGTGAGCCTGGCGGCGGTGTGCGAGCCAGATCTGAGCCTGCATGGGGCAGCGGCTGCAGAATTGCGTGCCCTGGGCATCCGGGTTTTTGGCAGTCTGGCCGACATGCTTAAATCCGCGATCGAAGCGGTTTGGCTGCCGGTGCCGATTGATCTGCATTGCTCGATGGCCCAGCAATGCCTCGCGGCAGGCAAGGCCGTTCTCTGCGAAAAGCCCCCGGCAGGAGCGGTCGAGGATTTGGATGCGATGGTGGCTGCCCGCGACAGGGCCAACCGCCCGTGTGTCGTCGGCTACCAAGATATCTATCATCCCTCGACGATGCTCCTGAAACGCCGCATTTTCGAGGGACAGATCGGGCGACTGCAATCGGCATCTGTGGTGGCGTGCTGGCCTCGCGATCAGAAGTACTTTTCCCGCACGACTTGGGCCGGTCGGATGAAGCACCGGGGGGTGTGGGTTCTGGATAGCCCAGCCAACAACGCCTTGTCTCATCACATTAACCTGGCGCTGTTTCTCCTGGGCTCTGAGCCTTACGCCTGGGCCATGCCCCAGGTGGTCGAGGCGGAGCTTTATCGCGCTCGCCGCATCGAGAATTACGATACGGTCAGTATGCGTCTGCTGCTGCCCGGCGGTATTCCGCTGTTGGTTCTGTTGACCCACGCGTGCATGCAGAAGATCGAGCCGATTGTGGAGATTACCGGCGACAGTGGCGCCATCCGCATCCGCTGCTCAAGCCAGGCTGAGATCCTGTTGAACAAGACCAGCGAGGTGATCCGCTGCGATGGCAGCCGCCAGCACATGCTCGATCGATTCGCCAAGCTCGTTCGCGGCCAATCCGACGACCGCGCCGTCGCGACGCTGGAAGGCTCGCGTGCACACCTGGCCGCGATCGACGTCGCCTCTGAGGCGGCGCCGGTCCGCGATGTGCCGGCCAAGGCGGTTGAGTGCGTGAACCCGGAGAACGGGGCATCCATTTACGCCATTGTTGGGATTGAAGAGGCGTTTGTGAAATGTGGCCGGGAAAGGCGAATGCTTCACGAATCGGGCCGAATGCCCTGGTCGTGCCCGGCAGGGCGGCGCGAGTTGCGCAACTACCGACGGTTTCGAGGGCCGGCGAGGTAGAACGACTTTCCGGCGAGCGTAGCGGATCTGCAAGCAATCGATCGTGCGAGACTCGGGGCGAGGTTCCCGCCGAGCCGATATTTGCCGGTGGCTCGCCGCTTGCCAGGAGGCACGCCCTCCCGCACAAGAACACTCCAATCCGCGTGGAGGCATCGGATGCGATTGGCGTTTATCGGGTTTCGGCATGGGCACATCCTGCAGCTTTACCAGGCCGCGGCGGTGCATCCGCAGGTTCAGATTGTCGCGGCCTGCGAAGAGGACCCGGGTGCCGCCGAACAGGTTCGCCAAGCCGGCAAGGTTACCCTCACGCACGATAACTACCTGCGGATGCTTGATACGGTTCCGTGTGATGCCGTTGCGGTGGGGGACTGCTATGCCAAGCGAGGCCGGCTGATCCGGCTGGCGCTGCAGCGAAATGAGCACGTCATTTCGGATAAGCCCCTGTGTACCCGGGCTGATGAACTTGAAAGCATCGTTCGACTCTCGCGCCAGAACAACCTTCGACTGGGATGTCTCTTGGATCTGCGCGGCAGCGCACCGTTTCGCACGGCCCGGCGATTGATTCGCGAAGGCGCGATTGGTGAAGTACACACCATCAATTTCACGGCTCAGCATCCTTTGTTGTTTGGCTCACGCCCGGCGTGGTACTTCGAGCCGGGCCTGCATGGCGGAACAATTAACGACATCGCGGTTCATGCCATCGACGTTATCCCATGGATGACGGGTCGGCGGATTGTTCAAGTGGTGGCTGCCCGTGCGTGGAATGCTCGCTTGCCGCAGGTGCCGCATTTCCAGGATGCCGCCCAATTCATGCTTCGCCTGGATAACAATGGTGGTGTGCTTGGCGATGTCTCGTACCTGGCCGCCGAGGGGTGTGGCTACAAAGCGGATCAGTACTGGCGCATGATGTTTCATGGCTCAGAAGGCGCCATCGAATGCGGATGGAATCACCCGCATGTGGTTTTGATGCGAAATGCCGATAAGCAGCCGCAATCGGTTGCTCTCGATCCTGGCGAACCCAACGTCGCTTTGGAAGCATTCCTGAGCGACATTGCTGGCGGGCAAGCATCCTTGTCGAGCGACGAGGTGCTCAATGCCACCCGCATCACGCTGGCGATTCAACGGGCGGCGGACGACCATCTTCGGGATATCACGCTGTAAATGACCCGGGTTTCCGTCCGGTTTTCAAAGCACTCCTAAAGTCATGCGGGGTTCCATGCCGATCGGGGGGGGCGGGGGTGTCTGTCTATGGTTGGAGCAGTTGGATATGGGACTTAAACAAATCGTCGCGAGCGGGATCATGATGGCCTGTGCATTGGGAGCTTCTGCAGGGCATGGCGAGTCGCCCAGTGCTGCGATGACGCCCGAGCAGGCCCTGGCCGCGATCACGGCCGGTAATGCGCGTTACGTGGCGGGTACTCCGCAGGGGCCGCATCGCGATCAGGAACGACGGTGCGATACCTTTGCCAATGGCCAGCATCCGATCGCAGCAGTGCTCTCATGCGCCGATTCGCGGGCCCCGGTGGAGCTGATCTTCGACCAGGGGATTGGCGATCTATTCGTGATCCGCGTAGCGGGAAATGTGGCCGACACCGATGAAATCGGCTCGATCGAGTACAGCGTGGGGCACCTGGCGACGCCGCTGGTGGTTGTGCTTGGACATAGCAAGTGTGGGGCGGTGACGGCGGTTGCGGAGAAGGCGGAGGTGCACGGGTGCATCGGTCAACTCGTGGACAACATTGTCCCCGCGTTGGAAAAGGCGGCCAAGCAGAATCCCAACGCCACGGGGCCGGCGCTGATCGCCGCGGCGACCCGACAGAACGTGTGGCAGTCGATCGAAGATATGTATGGCCACAGCGACTTTCTGCGTGAGGCGGCCAAGGCGGGCAAGGTCAAAGTCGTTGGGGCGATTTACGATTTGCATTCGGGGACGGTCGAATGGATGGGCGCCCATCCGGATGAGCAAAAGCTGCTGAAGGAAGGCAAGGCCAGTGGGCAGACGCCCAAGTCGGCTGAGCATGAAGCGACTCCGAAGCCCGCGAAGAGCGGAGGTGAGAAGGAGCCTGCCGCGCACAGCGAGGCAAACGCCGCGACCCAGCCGGCGATGGCCGGCGTACGGAAGAAAGAGAATTACCTGGCACTCGGCGGGCTATTGGCCGGCGGCATGCTGGTATCGACGATTGTGATACGGATGATGCATAAGCAGGAATAGGGCCGTTTGACTGCGGATCAGCATCTGCAAAGGGTGGGGATGACGGAAAAAGAAACCCACGGAGCAGGCTCCGTGGGTGTTTCTACAAAGAGGGGTGTTTTGTCTACATCACGATCTGCTGTTTTTCGGCGTCGAACCTGGCGACTTTGCCCTGACGCTGGCTCCAGGCGGCCATGATCAAGGCGGTCTGGACGTGGTATGCCAGGTCCGCGGGACTGAAAGTCGGCTTGGAGCGGTCGCGGCAGGCGGCCAGGAAATTCTCCCAGTGGAGGATGAAATCCTCGCCGTGCTCGATGGGGAACTTCTGGGCCTTCTTTTGCGAGCCTTCGGCGGGGGTGAAGACGAGTTCTTTGGGTTGGACGGTGAGGCTGCCTTCCCAGCCGCGAATGACGGGCAATCGCCCGGGGGCGCCGCGCATCGGGAATGACGGGTCGTTGTTGCCCTGCGTGCCCAGGACCGCCACCGTCAATTCCTGGGGGTAATCGATGAGCATGTTGAAGGTGTCGGGGACTTCCCGCTCTTCGTAGCGGAACTTGCCGCCCGTCGCGACAACCAGGCTGGGGAAGGTAACGCCCAGCATACTGATCATGGGGGTGAGGCAATGGGGATACAGGTCGGTGACGGGGCCGCCGGCGTAGTCTTCGTACATGCGCCAGCGGAAAAAGCGGCTGACATCGAAGGGACGCTTGGGCGAGTCGCCGAGAAAGGCCTCCCAGTTCAGATCCGGGCCTGGTTTGGCATTGGGATCGTCGATGGGCATGCCGCGTTCGCCCCAATCGCCGACGCGGAAATAGCCACACTCGGCATGGATGGGTTGGCCAATGAGGCCTTCCTGGATGAGACGCTTGCCAAGGTGCCAGGCGCCGTCGGACATGCCTTGCGTGCCGAGCTGGAAGGCTTGGCCCGACTTCTTCACTTCAGCGGCCAGTTGCTTGATGAGATCAAATTGCCGCCAATGCGTGACGGGCTTTTCGCAGTACACATCCTTCTTGGCACGCAGGGCATCAATGGCCTGGTAGCCGTGCAGATGGTCCGGGGTGGCGATGCAGACGATGTCCACATTGGGATCATCCAGCAGCTGGCGATGATCCATGTAAGCCTTGGCCTTGTATGCCTCGGCGGTCTTCTGCATACGCGGCCGATAGGCATCGCACACCGCGACGATTTCCACCGGCTGATTTCGCTGGGTCTTGAGGTAATGCACGGCTTCCAGATGGGCCTGGGAAC
>JBLNDH010000017.1:0-2850 GCA_050261455.1 Bacillota bacterium | reverse complement strand
CCGAGAAGGGCAGCCAGCCGCGGTTCTCCTGGGCGTACATCAGGAATGCCGTGCCGAGTTGGCGCATGTTCGAGGCGTAGGCGATGCGCTCCGCCGAGCGTTTGGCCAGCTTCAAGGCCGGCAATAGGACTGCGATCAGCACGACGATGATGGCGATCACCGTCAGCAGTTCCACCAGCGTGAAAGCGTGGCGTCGATTCATGGCGGTCCTCCTGATTCCACCCAGGTTTCGATGTGCACCCAACCGGGGACCTGGCGTCGGATCTGCTTCTGTCCCAGCAAACACCCGCATTCAGTGTACCCCATCCCCGCCTGGTAGCCAAGACATTTACAGCAGCTATATGCAAAATAGTACCCAGCGACCCGGGGGAGCGGAGGATGCGGGGATCCGGGGCTTCGCTACGCTCAGCACCCGGCGTGGAAGAGAGGAACGGGGTGAGTCGCTGCGATCAGGAGGACAAACACACAAAGCATCGGGGCTCGCCTTTGTGCAAAATGGTGTTCATTACGCCGCGATCATCTGTAGAGAGTTAGAAGATGAGTGTCCTACTGCAAAGGATCGGTTCTTGGCTGCAGAGCTCGCGAAGGCGCGAAGGCTCGAAGGCAATGCGAAGAAGACCAGCTAATGCTTCCTTCCTTCGCGTTTCCTTCGCGCCTTAGCGGCTTCGCGAGTTCTGATTTGAGCGACAGTGTTTATCTGACTCTCCATAACGTTCCTTCGGGGTTGAAGCAGACGATCCACGGGCATCATGGTCACGATGGCCGGGCTCCATTTGTTTGCCACGGATGGGGCACAGATAAGGCATGGTCATGGGGAAGGGTCTGGCAGAGGTGGAGGAGCACTGCTGGAACTGCATGGGCGAGTGAGCCCATGTCACGGTCGCGCACGGGCAAGATGCCCGTGCTACGTTGTAGGCAGCGCCCGCTCCAAGGAATCGGAGACTGCTGTAGCGGCTTTGCGAACGCTGATTTCAGGGGCCGTATTGATCTGATTCCCAATAAGTGTTGCTATGGCCCCGCTCTCGTTACGCTTCCCGTGGGAACAGCTGGCGGAGGTACTGCAGATTTCGGCGGTGGGTTTCGTCGAAGCCCAAGGGTTTGTTGCCGGGGACCTCGGCCCATTGTTCGATCAGGATCCAGCCACGATAGCCGATGGCGTCGATGCCGCGGCGGGCTTGGGGGAAGTCTACCTTGCCTTGGCCGAAGAGGATGTTGCCGTAGTCTTTGGCGTGGAACTCGCAGATCTGGCCTTTGAGGAACGTGATTTCCTGGGTGAGGTCGCGGCCGGGGCCGTGGGCATGTACCATATCAAAATAGACTTGAACCGCCGGCGAGCCGACGCGCTCAAGGATCTTCTTGTAATGCTCCACGCTGCATTCGCCTTCGAGGCCGAGGATCACGCCGGCTTTCTCGGCTTTGGCGGCGTTTTCTTTCAGACGCCCGATGAAGGCATCCATCTTGTCCATGGGCTTGTTCAGATCGCTTTTGCCAAAGCACGCCAGCAGGATGAGTTTCTGTTTCATCGCGACGGCGATGTCAATGGCGGCGTCCACCAGTCCCGGGGCTTTCTTGTCCTCGCCATAGGAGACGCCGCCCAGGATGCCCAGTGCCAGTGAGGCAATTCCCACCTTGTGTTTCTGTGCCAGGTCCAGGAACTGCTTTTGCCGGGCTGGATCGCGCATGGCCTCGACGTTGCCCAGGTCCACCTGAAGCCCATCGAACCCGAGTCGTTCAGCGACCGCAAAGGCTTCGGGATCATTGGCGCCCTTGAGCTCCCAATCGACGCCGCCGATTTTGAAGCCTTGCCTGATCGGTTTGGCGGCGTTCTCCGTTGCCGCATTAAGAAGCGAAGGGCTCATCGCCAGCCCCGCCAAAGCAATGGCCCGCTGCAGGATCTCACGTCGGGTGGCAAGAGGGGTATTCATGATGGCGTCAGTAGAACATGGGGGCGTCGCGATAGCAAGTAAGCGAAGAGCGGAGAAATCGCAAGCCGGACTGTAGCGAAGCGGAGGTTCGGATATTCTGGATCGTTGAAGAGGATCCGGACCTGCGCTGCGCTCCGGTCCGGCTTGGGGGGAGCGGGCGGATTCAGCATGGGTGATGGCGGGCGGGCTCAGGTTTTGGCGGGTTCGGTGGCGCGGGTTGGCTTGACCCGGCCAAGCGGGCTACTACACTCCCCCAGTCCTACAAACAGGAGCAAGCATGATGAAGTGGTTTACTATCGCGGCGGTTCTGCTGATTTCGGCTCAGTGGGTGGCGGCAGCTGACGAGAACTCTCCCAAGAAGAAGGAGTATAAAGAGCCGCCGAAGATGATCATCGATACTAACAAGACCTACACGGCGACGTTCGTGACCTCCAAAGGCAAGATCGTCTGCGAACTGTTTGCCAAGGATGCACCCAAGACGGTCAACAACTTCGTTTTCCTGGCTCGCGAGAAGTTCTACGACGACACGACGTTCCATCGCGTGATCAAGGATTTCATGATCCAGGGTGGCGACCCGACCGGCACTGGGCGTGGCGGGCCGGGGTATCGCTTCGAAGACGAGATCAAGGACAATCCCCATAAGCACCAGGTTGGGACCCTCTCGATGGCCAACGCCGGGCCCAACACCAACGGCTCGCAGTTCTTCATCTGCACCGCCGACCTCAAGGGCAAGTTGGCCAAGAGCTACAACCTCTTCGGTCACGTCACCGACGGCATGGACACCGTCCTCGCCACGCAACGGGGCGACACGATGTTGTCGGTCACCGTGCGCGAACGCCCCCGGCCCGAATAGGTCGCGGGCCGACCCAGCGGTGACCGGTCGATGCGGGTGCGTGATCGAGACCGGGGCGCCGGTCGACGTGGC
>JBLNDH010000016.1:0-18264 GCA_050261455.1 Bacillota bacterium | reverse complement strand
CCTCGGATCGCCTTGCCCTGGGCCACCAGGTTACGCATCAGGTCATGGCCGCTGCCATCGGGCAACCCCAGGTCACACACCATCGCATCAAACTCACTGGCCTGGGTCGCCGCCAAGGCCGGTGTTACGCCTCCAGCGGTGACGACTTGGTGGCCCTCGGCGGCCAAGAGCCGCCCAATGAGCTTTGCCGTATCGGCGTGGTCCTCCACGAGCAAGACACGAAGCGGCTTGATACCCGTCGGTGTGGCAGAGGTGAGCAGCTCATTTCCACGCTCATCCCGCGAGGAAGATGACATGGCCGCCGCGAGGGGCAATTCGACGGTAAAGGTCGCGCCTTGGCCCGATCCGTTGCTCTCGGCTCGGATTCTTCCTCCGTGCATCTCCACCACCGCTTTGGCGATGGACAAGCCAAGCCCCAAGCCGCCAAAGGTATCGCTGATGACACGCTGTCCCTGCTCGAATGGGCGGAACAGACGCGGCAGCACATCGGCCTCAATGCCCATGCCGCTATCGCGGACCGTAGCAATCAGCCACTTTCCGTTCTCGCGGGTGATGCAAGAACATCGCACGGCGATGGTTCCGCCCTGTGGCGTGAACTTGATCGCGTTCCTCAACAGATTCCAGAAGACCTGATGCAGTCGCGTGGCATCGGCGATCATGGGGTATGAGGCCTGCGCCATCTCCACGGAAAGGCGAAGACCTTTGTCTTCCATCTCGGGAGTGCACATGCGGATAACCTCACGCAGGATTTCCGCCACATCCGTACGCTCCTCCCGGAGCAGGAGTTTGCCCGTGGCAATGTGCGTGATCTCCAGCAGATCATCGATCAGCCGCGCTTCCAGAGAAATGTTCCGCGATACCATGGTCAGGTCTTCCCTCGCCGATTCGGGAAGGCTACGATCGCGGGCCAGCATACGGGTGGCGGCGAGGGCAGGCGTGAGCGGTGTACGCAGCTCGTGAGAGAGCGTGGCGATGAAGCGGTCTTTGGCCGTATTGGCGGCTTCGGCCTGCTCCTTTGCCCGGCGGAGCTCAACCTCCGTTCGCTTGATGGGGGTGACATCCGCCAGCGTCATTACCAGCAATTGCACCCGGCCGGACTCGTCGGCAATCGGGATCAGGCTCCAATCCCAGTAGCTCACCCCGCGTTCAGGGGTGTGGGCGTATTCGAATGGCTTGGCCCGCACGAAATACGGCCGTCCGCTATCTCGCACCTCTCGGAAGATCTCCTCGTTCTCGGCATTGGGATACAGGTCGAAATGATTCTTGCCGCGGAAAAACTCAGGCGTCTTGCCATCGACCGCGGCGTAGGCGCTATTAACCTGGACAAAGTTGAAATTCCGATCGAAGCAGGCTACGAGCATGGGCGTGTGATTGAGAATCGCGCCCAGCAGCTGGTTGGTCCGCTGGACGGCTTCTTCGGCTCGCTTTCGCATGAAGGCTTCCACCACCGCCGGCGCCAGGGCCTCCAAGGCTTCCTGCTGTGCCTGGGTGTAGCCGCCCTCACGGTTGGCTACACTGATCGTCCCGGTGGTTTGGCCCTCGTGGACCAGGGGTACGCCCAGAAAGGATTTCAACGGCGGGTGGCCGGTGGGAAGCCCGATGTGGTCTGGGTAGTTTGTCGGGTCGTTCGTCAACAGGCTCTTGCCGTCTCTCAACACGTGACCGTAGATCCCATGTAGCGTGAAGCTCCTGATGGGCCTGCCGTGTCCAGCGGGATCAATGATGTTGCAGGCTTCCCCGCCGGGGTTGTTGATGGCTATGGCATCCACCCGATTGTCGTGAATCTCGCCGATGAACCCCAGCTTGCTTTGGGTAATCTTCTCGGCGACCTCGAGACAGACCATCCCGAGTTCCTCCTCGGTCTGGCAGGTCAAGGCTGCCTTCAGAACTCGATTGACCCCCGCCAGCGTCGCGTTGTGCCGGAGCGCCGCCTCCTCTGCGCGACGCCTTTCATCGGCCTCCTGTTCCTGTTTGCGAGCATGGGCTTGAGCCCTCTTGTGCTGGCGGCTCAGAGATGTAACGAGGCCGGTGCAGGAGATGCTGCTGATGCAATACGCCGCAAGGATGCTGATCTCGACCGGGCCGTGATCGTCCTTCGATCCGGGAGGAGCCAGCATGAAATGATCTCCCAGCAGTGCTCCCGCAATCATCGCTGCGATGCCAGGCCCGACCCCGCCACACCAGGTCGCTAGTAGCACGGCCGGGATAAAAACCATGAATGCGATCTCATGGGAAACGGCTTGCTTGAGCCCCCAGCAGATCGCCGTCGAGAGGACGACCGCAGCGGCAGCTACTCCATAACGAGTCCCCGCTGAATGCGACTGACACAACCATTCACGCATATTTCGTCCGACTCTCCGGAAAGGGCGATCCAAACACCATAACCAGACCAAGCCAGGAACTCGCCGGCAGACCAAGGCCTGCCCGGCAGTGCAAATAAATCATAATGACAGCCGCCCGCATGGCTAACGTAGATTCTGAACCGATTCTGAAGATCATAGGTCTGAAGCTGATCTCAATTCACCGGGTGGGGGGGACTGCGGACGTTCACTTCTCAGCGTCATCGCTTCACGGTTGGATTTCAGCACTCACTGCAGCAGGCCCCATTCACGCCACCTGCCAAAGCGAGCAAGTGGCCTACATGCCGACCCAGCGAAAACTGGCGGCTTTCATCGATGCTCCGCAAGTGGTGCAACTTGCGGCGTAGCTCACCTGTTGCCTTAATGGGTGAAGGCAGACCGAGAGGGAACGGAAACGGCGGGGCTGCAAAGCCCGGTGCCCCTGTCAAGCAGAGCGGCGTCGCGTCATCAAGACTCCGATACCTCCCAGCAAAACCAGTGAAGACGGCTCGGGGACCGCGGCACCTTCCAGCGTAAGGCCTGTCAACGCGAAATCGACGTAGAGGGTGACCGTGTAGGTGTCAAACCCCTTCAACGGCGTCGTGTTGCCCATGTAACTGGGGGTTGCTCTGTCGTAGGAAAAGCTGTTGCCGGCAATTCCAGTGGCATTGAAGGAGAGCGGATCAGGTAAGCCATCCTCGCCACTCAGCTTCGGCATAATCTCAATGCTACCCCCGGCACCAGCGGTGTTGGCCAGGAGCTTGGCGGTGAATGCGGTCAGATCAAAGACATCCCCATCCACTCGGCTGATGGCGATCGTCGCTTTGCCTGGGTTGGGCCCCGCCGTGACAGCTTGCGCCTCCGCGCCCTGAGGCCAGGGTATGCGAACTGGGCGGCCAATCGGATCGACCATCCCAATACCACCCGTGAAGAGCTTGTCCCGCGTGTACGTGAACAGGTATCCATTGGACATGATTGTGTCCGACGTGGCCCCGGCCGCCACGTTCACCGCAACCTGAGAGTTGTCAAAAAAGCGGATGATCGCGGCATGGGCCGAAACGCAACACAGGCAGTTGAATGCAAGCACGAGGGCCAAAGGGGTGACTCGAGTCATGTTTGCCTCCGAGGGGTGTTCCATCGATATTAGGACTGTACAGTCCGCTTGTCGAATGAGGTCCCCATTGGGATCAATACGGCCCGAGACAACGAGCAGAACATACTGAACAGCGGTAATAGCCCCGGCCCTCCCATCCAGCGTAGGTCATGTCATCGCACCACACGAAGAACTGACGCAGACGCTGGAGAATCATCTTAGCGGTCTGGGGCCTGATCGGCTTGGGTTTGTCCCTACTGCTGGAGCAGCACTCCGACCTGCGAAGGGGCATCATGGCGATGATCACGGCGGCAGAGGAGTGTCCTTGCTGATCTCCCTGAGCCTGCAACTGCATCGGCTGGCCGATGATCCCAGACACTCCGCTGGTGGCGAACACGACATTCCCGGCGTGATTCGTCGAGCGGTTTGCAGTCACAGTGATTCCCTATGTTTGGAGCGGAATGCAGACAGACAACCCATCTTGTGACGCTCAGCGACCGGTCATTTTCTCCAGCTTCTCGGGATAGCGTGCACCATGCACGGTGATCTTTGAGGCAGCGCTGTCGATCTCTCGGAGATCATCGGGCGTGAGTTCGACTGAGACTGCCCCGATGTTCTCGTCCAAGCGACGTAGCTTCGTGGTGCCAGGGATGGGAACAATCCACGGCTTTTGGGCCAGCAGCCAGGCGAGAGCAATCTGAGCAGGCGTCGCGTTCTTCTGTTGGGCGATGCTGCCGAGCAGGTCAACCAAGGCCTGGTTCGCCTTGAGCGCCTCCGGCGTGAAGCGAGGCAGGGTGCTGCGGAAGTCGGAACTGTCGAAGGTCACGTTCTCGCCGATCTTGCCCGTGAGAAAGCCCTTGCCCAGAGGGCTGTACGGAACCAGGCCAATGCCGAGTTCCTCAAGGGTCGGGATTACCTCAGCTTCGGGGCGTCTCCACCACAGCGAGTACTCGCTCTGGAGGGCGGTGAGAGGTTGGACCGCGTGAGCACGACGGATCGTCTGCATGCCTGCTTCAGACAAGCCGAAGTGCTTGACCTTGCCCTGCTGGATCAGATTCTTCACCGTACCGGCCACGTCTTCGATCGGCACGTCCGGGTCTACCCGGTGTTGATAGAGCAGATCGATGGTCTCGACCTTAAGCCGCTTGAGCGAGCCCTCGACGGCCTGTTTGATGTGTTCAGGCTTGCTGTTCAGGCCCGCCATGCCGGGCCGCTTGTCGCCCGAAAGGTCGAATCCGAACTTGGTGGCGATCACCACCTGCTTGCGGAACGGAACCAGCGCTTCGCCCACGAGTTCTTCGTTGATGAACGGCCCATAGACCTCGGCGGTGTCGAAGAACGTGATGCCGCGTTCCACAGCAGCGTGGAGGAGGGAAATCATCTCCTGCTTATCTTTGGGCGGGCCATAGGAGAAGCTCATGCCCATGCAGCCTAGGCCGAGGGCCGAAACCTCCAGGTTGCTCTTTCCGAGTTTTCGTTTCTGCATTGTCCCTCCAGTGATCTGTTAGGCGTGAACCACTTCCCGTCCACCGAGGAAAGCATGTGACAGATGATGTAAGGTCGCATCGCGGTCCCTTTCTAGGGTGTGGTCATTCCGATTTGAGTGAGGCCATGTCGATGGAGAAGCGGTACTTCACATCGGACTTGACCAGCCGCTCGTAAGCCTCGTTGACCTTCTGAATGGGGATGACTTCCACATCGGCGGTGATATTGTGCTGGCCGCAGAAATCGAGCATTTCCTGCGTCTGGGGGATGCCGCCGATATTCGAGCCGGATACGCTGCGGTTGCCGAAAATCAGGGCAAACGAGTAGAGCGGCAGCGGCTTGGGCGGAGCGCCAACGAGCGTGAGATTGCCGTCGAGGCCCAAAAGATTCAGGTACTGATTGATGTCATGCTCAGCAGAAACGGTGTCGAGGATGAAGTCGAAGCTGCCCGCGTGCTTTTTCATCTGGTTTGCATCGCGCGAGACAACCGCTTCATTGGCACCCAGACGCAGCGCGTCCTCCGTCTTGCCGGGCGACGTGGTGAAGACGACAACATGCGCCCCGAAGGCGTGGGCCAACTTCACGGCCATGTGGCCCAGCCCGCCGAGGCCCACGATGCCGACCTTCTTGCCTTTCGTGACACCCGCGCGGCGCAGGGGCGAGTAGGTTGTAATCCCGGCGCACAGCAGCGGTGCGGCGCCCGCCAGGTTCAGGTTCGACGGGACACGCAGGACAAAGTGCTCGTCCACAACGATGCTGTCGGAGTAGCCGCCGTAGGTGACCGGGGCCGTCCCGTGCTTGTCGGGCGAGTTGAATGTCAGCGTCAGGTGCGGACAGAAGTTCTCAAGGCCCTTGCGACAATTCGGGCAGGTACGGTCTGAATCGACCAGGCACCCCACCGCGGCGAGGTCGCCAGGCTTGAACTTCGTCACTGCTTTACCGACCTTGGTCACCCGGCCGACGATCTCATGGCCGGGGACGATAGGATACGTGGTCGCCAGGAACTCGCTCCACTCGTTGCGGACCGAGTGCAGGTCGGAGTGGCAGATGCCGCAGTAAAGGATTTCAATCTGGGCTAGCCTACTTGCGGTACTGCTCGTCGCTGACGTGCTCCATCCAGTCCACCGCCTTGCCGTCGAGTTTTTCCTGAATGGCAATATGAGTCATGGCGGTGGTTGGCGTGGCCCTGTGCCAGTGCTTCTCGCCGGGCGAGAACCAGACCACATCGCTAGGATGAATCTCCTCGACCGGCCCTCCCCAGCGCTGCGCCCAGCCGCAACCGGTGGTCACGATTAACGTCTGGCCGAGCGGGTGCGTGTGCCACGCGGTACGAGCACCGGGCTCGAAGGTAACGCTTGCGCCGGTCACGCGAGCAGGTTCAGCCGGATCGAACAACGGGTCGATCCGAACCGTGCCAGTGAACCAATCTGCCGGTCCCTTAGCGGAGGGTTGGGAACCAACTCGTTTGATCTCCATGTGTTTTCTCCTTCGAGCTGATGGGTTGCTCTGTTAGCGACGTTCTGTTCGCGGTCAGCAAGACGCGTGCGACGCCTCGGACGACCGACGTCCGCTGGAACAAGAGGCCAAGCCAGCCAATCGAGGCTCAGGTCGCGCCTTGCACATTTCGCGGGATCTTATGACAGTGTTCGCAGAGGGTGGTACGACGATTCTCGGAGATGCTAGTACAATTCTCCAAGAACTTCTAACAAAATGAAGCACGGAGGGGACGCGGCCCCGAGGCACGGAGACACGGCGGTCACACCGCGATTCTGGTTCGTTTTCTCCGTGTTTCCGTGCTTTCGCGGTGAGCAAGAACCCATTTTGCTAGGAGCTCTAAAGTGTGGGTCTCGGCGCGATGAGGCGATCGGTACAGAAGCCGAGTACTGCGCGCTCGCGCCGGTCGGGGTTTGCGAGATCGTCTACCGCGTGCGGACGGGCGCGCAGAGTATCTTCCCAGGTTTATCTGCGGGTCAAAGCTTACTTCGCCTTGATGTCGTAGCAGAACATTACATCCTGGTCGCGCAAGTACAGCTTGCCATTGGCAACGACCGGGTGCGACCAGGCCGGCTGCTCACTGCGGTCGGGCTGCTCGAAGCGGCCTCGCTCGACATATTCCTTCGGGTTCGGCTCAATCAGGAGCATGGTGCCTTTCTCAGTGCGGTAGTAGAGCCGACCATCCGCCATCGCCAGCGAGCCTTTCGGGGCTCGGCGCTGGCCGCTGTCGCGCTCGTCCCACAGGACGTTGCCGGTCTTGAAGTCCAGGCACACGAGATAACCACCCTCATTGCCGCCGTTGGCCCCATACAGGCAGCCGTCGAGGAGGATCATGCCGCCGTGGTGGTTCTGCATCTTCTTGGAAAAATAGACTTCCTCGGCCTTGATTGCACCGCTGGCATCCTTGCTCAGCTTCACCAATCCACCGCCCGCACCGTAGGCCGAGGCGGCGAACACCAGACCATCGTGATAGACCGGCGTGGAACAGTTGATGCCGTTTCTGTTCGCGGGCTTGTCATACCGCCAGAGGAATTTGCCATCGGACGCCGCGACCCCGACGAGTGCCTTCGCGGTGAGTTGCACGTACTGACGTTGTCCCTCGAAGTCGATGGCGATGGCCGAGGCGTAAGCCGCTCCAGGATTGCCGGGCACCTGGCTCTTCCAGATCGTCTTGCCGGTCAACTTGTCGAGGGCCACCAGAGTCGCATCCGGGCCGCCGGGGGTGCAGATGACCTTGTCACCATCAACGAGCGGCGATTCGTTGAATCTCCAGGTTGGCAGGCGCCCGCCAAAATCGCGAGTGAAGCTCCGTTGCCAGAGGATCTTGCCATCGCTGACCTGCAGGCAAGCCAAGTCGCCGCCCAGGCCCACGACATAGAGCCGTTCGCCATCGACCGTCGGCGTGCACCCCGTCCCTTCTTTCCCCTGCGGCATTCCCTGTTGGAACGCCGGTCCAAGACGCGTTACCCACAGTTCCTTGCCATCCGCCTCGGACAGGGCCCAAATGACTTCATCGTCTCCGCGATTGCTCATGCCGAAGATCTTCCCGGCGGCGATGGACGGAGCGCTGTAGCCGCCGCCGAGTCCCTTGATCTTCCACGCCAGCGCCGGCCCATCTTTCGGCCATTCCTTCAGAAGGCCTTGTTCCTTGGAGACGCCGTTCCGGTCGGGACCCTGCCACTGCGGCCAATCGAAGGACTCTGCTGCTGCGGCAAAGGCCGCCGCGCTGAGCAGGAACCACACGAAATACCCGGCGTAGTGTTTCATGGAAGAATCTCCTTGACAGGATGGGAGCGTGCACGCGGGCCGCATCTTACTATAACTGCGCAATTCTACAAACAGGGCTGGATAGAGTGATAGGACGATCCTCCAAAACCCTTGTACGATCCTCTAAACGCGTCACCGTGTCGTGGCTTGGCCGGCGGAGGTGTTTACAATGCGACAGACGAGGAACCGTATGTGCGAACAAGAGGGCCGTCGCATGCAGGCCGACCGGGAGGAACTTGCCGACCGAATTGCGAGGGCGCTGCCTCGCGACGGAATTCTGGAGCCGCAGCCGGGCCTGTACTTCACCCGAGCCTCCTCGCAAGTCGGTCCGGTCCACATCGTTGCTTGAGCCATCGTTCTGCGTGGTCGCACAGGGCAGCAAAGCATCTTCGTCGCGAACAGCCGCTTGCGGTACGACCCAGCCCATTACCTGATCAACACGGTGGGGGGCCCGGAGCCGCCCATGTCGTCGAAGCTTCGCGGGAACGGCCGCACCTCGGCTTTCTGCTGGTGCTTGATCTCTCCATCGTCACTTCGGTAACGGTCGAATCGGGCGCCGTGCAGCCGCGCGGCACCGGTGCCGGCGTGAGGGCGGCCGATGTCAGTCCGCTGGAGGCGGGACCTGCTCGACGCGACGCTGTGGCTCGCGAGATTGACTGCGAAGCCGAGCGATCACCGCGCGCTGGTGCCACTGGTGATTCGCGAGATCGTCTACTGGCTGATGACGGGAGCGCAGGGGGCGCGCCTGTGCCACCTCACAACCTTCGGCGGCCAGACCCACTGGATTGTCCGCGCGGCCGCGAATTGGAGAGAGAATTTCCAGAAGCCGCGGGGCGAATCGAGGACATGGCGCAGGAACTGGACATGAGCGTCTCGGAGTTCCATGCTCATTTCAAGGTCGTGACGACGATGAGCCCGTTGCAGTTCCAGAAGCAATTGAGGCTCCAAGAGGCTCGGCGGCTGATGCTCAGCGAGAACCTCGATGCAGCGGAGGCCGGCTACCAGTGCGCCGCCGAATCGTACGTCCCGAGTTTGTCCTGTACCTTGTCCGGTATGGGCAGATCTGGATGGGTTTGTATGGACTCGGGTGGACTCATCCAAGAGGAGACCGAAAACGACATAACCCCGGGTGGAATAAGGGATCTCCCTTGTTCTACCGGGGGTTACTTTGCAGAGCCACCGAAGGGACTCGGACCCTTAACCTGCGGTTTACAAAAACGGGCTAGACCTCTGGACAGGTGCTCGGCAAAACCTCCGAAAATACCGTACTTTCCGGTGCGTTCGCGGTGTTCCGCCCAGGCCATTCTGATACCGGTTTCCCAGCCGATTCTGATACGATTCTGACCCGCCGTGTCAGAATCGGCGGTAGCGGAGCGAATTCTGATACTGCGTATCAATTACCTCCAATGTATAGGCGACTCGGATCGTACATCATTAGCAGGCAAATCGGTTCTCATCACGGCCTTTTGCAAGGACTGCTAGGCATATCACATCCGGGTGATACGCAATCTAGTCATTTCGGCTCATAAGAAACCCAATAATGAACAACTTAGAAACCAGAAACTTTTGGGTTGCGGACGTGCTACTATTCAAGCATTATATTGAAAATAGCATCTAGTTCTTCGATCGCCTATTCCGGAACGCGTTCCGTCTAGCAGTATTATCGCGGTCTTTGGTATCAGCGGTTCCCGATTCTCCTTCTATCACTCGCGGAGGCAATTATAATGGCTATCATCTCGCTTAACGTTCCCGCCGTTAGCGCCAGTCCAATACCGGCTTTCTCAATGAACATGGACGTGCAGTCAGATCGCCTTCTGATTGGTCAAGGCTTCAATTCCATCACTGGTGAGTCTGGCGGGATGGCGGTTGTCTTCAATGAGAATGATTTAGTCACAGCAGGGGGCGGCCGTGGGCAGATCACCCGCGTTGAATTCATGGCAATAGAAAGCGCTGAGCAGCTTAAAGAAAAGCTGAACATTTCTGCTGCCGCCTCGTTGGGATTCGGCATCTTCAATGGTGACGTGGCAGCTCAATTTTTCAGGAACGCATTATATACCCGCCACAACACTTTCCTCTATGTGGATGTAATCGTCGTCAATCCGGCAGAAGTGCTGAAAAAAGCTATCCTGACGCGGGCAGCGCTCCAAAGGCTGGAAGACGGTCAAGCCGCATTCCTCGACTATTGTGGCAACTCCTACGTCTACGGTCGCCAAACGGGAGGGCGGTTGACTGCGGTTGTTCAGTTCTCGTCGACCGATATGGCGAATTTCACAGAGACTAACGTGAGGGTGAATGCGCAGGTGAAAGCAGTTGGAAATGGCAGCGTTAAGATTGACCAAGCGATAGAATCCTTGAAAGGCATCAGCGATACAAATATTTGTATGTTAAGAAGGGGTGGCGTTGAGGCCATGCCATCGGTGTCTGAGCTTGCCAAAGCAGTTCTTGATTTTCCTGCTCGCGTGGCACAGGGTACTGGGAATCCGGTGGTGGTGAACATGCTAACGCGAGGATATAACACTGTTGATAACCTGCCATCAAATAAGTTGAACTTTGCAATTCTCGACCAACAAGCTAAGACGCTTGATCACATTGCATCTCTTCTACTTAGGGCTTACGGCAACCAAGGAGACCTGAGTTTTGTCAAGGCGCATCCCAACTTGTTTGTCTATGCCGGTGACCTGAACGCGGCGGTCGACGAAGCGTTCAGCAAGAACGCGGAAATTATTAGATTCCTCCTCGACAAGGCGATCGAGGTCCGCCGTAATCCGATGATGGACGCACCACCACCACCTGACTATCCGACCGTAAACCTCCGTCGCATCGATCCTCCTCCTCCTACTACTACTCTGCCGCTGCCTCCTCCTCCCCTTCCCGTCCTCGAGATGTTCGAGAACATCGGCTATGGTGGTCGCCGTTTGGCTACCAGCACCAGTATCGGAAATCTTGCAGACCGCGACTTTAATGACATCTTGTCATCTTTTAAGGTCAATGGTAATCCAGGAGAATATCTAGTGGAGTTCTTCAGACACGCGGACTACCAAGATAGGCTCATGCAGGTGCAATCACCCTGTGAGGTGCCGTTCTTGCCTGAAATACCAATCGGGACTCCTCCATTTCGTCGCACCGTTACGCTTAACGATCAGGTATCTTCGGTGATAATAACTAAGCGGCTATGAGGAAATTGGTGGACTGCTTGAGGGAACCGACGCAGAGCGATCGGTAGTGTCCGTTAGGTTGCGCACAATCGATCAGTTGACTCTCCGCTGGAACTGCCTGCTGTGAAGCCTGAGCCTTAGGAAGGCTTCACAGCAGGCAATGCCATTTGTACTGCCACTTCCGCACTCGTCTACGCAGCCTTGCTGATCTCTACCGGCATGTTGAATATTGGGTGCCGATCGCGAATCAGTCGCATTCCCAGGTGCCGTGCAGAAACACCCATTAGCTTCTTCTTTACGACTGCGTAGCTTACGGCAATACGATTGAGTTCCGGAACCCAGAACTCCCCCGCAATAGCCCGGAATGGCTGGGCATCCTTGAAAGGTGCAACGCCGTCCCGAACGCTGCTGCTGGAGCCAACGTACAAGTACCGGCTTTCGCTATCCCGCTCCGTGAAAGCGAACAGCCCATTCTCATCCGGCAATCGGCACGGGTCTAGCTGATCAAGGGTGCCCACGTCGTGAAGCTTGTCTTCGATTCTTGATGGCGTAATTGCCAGCAACTGCTCCAAACGCTTTGGGCTGAAACTTCGCATCTTTCGCAGGCGAAGTGCTGCCCACCTAAACTCTGGGCTACGACCCCCTGGGGCGATGTTCAGGCAAAGCTCGTCAAATTCGTCGCCTACTTCCGGCTCGGTAATGATGTCATCGACCGAAACGCCCGTGCGATAGAATAGCTGGGTATACGCTAGTTCGGCGGCGTAGAAGTACCGCTCTACGTTCAATCCAGCCGCTCGGGTAGTCCGCTTCAACTTGATACCGGGCGGTGGAGATTTACGGAATCCCTGCAACCGTTTGAAGATGGCTTTAGGCGAAGCCAAGATACCAGCCCGGCGACACTCCTCAATAAAACGATCCCGCAGGACCGGGTCCACTAAGACACGGTCAAGCTCGTAGCCCTCACGAACCTTCTCAAAAGCTGCTACGATTTCGGAATACTGTGTACGTGAGATCTCGCTGGCTTTTGGGTCCGCCTCGTCCACCATTAGGCGGAATCTCTCCATGGCAGTCTCGCCAATACCGAAGCCACCGAACACCGGTGTCCGGGTTTTGGTGAGTGTTCCACCAAGCAACTGGGCAATCCGTAGGTAGTTCAGGTTGCTCATGGCATACCTCAGCCTACTTCTTCCCGATGCGGATGTTAATGAAGTAATTGTTCACGACGAGTCCCACGCTATGTTGATCGGTCTCAGTACCCATCATGCGGCAGAATTCGCCAAGCTTTCGCAAGCTCTTCTCGTTTTCGACCCGCTCCTTCGGGGTTAGCGTCTGCACCATTATAGGCGAGTCGTACATCGCGTCAGCATCATCCGGCTTGAAGATCCCCTCCAAGTGTTTGAACGCCGTCGCACCTCCGAACAGGTCGCCAAACAACTTAAGGGCCTTCGTTGCCCATTCCGCTTGGCTCTCCAGTTCCTTGCCGTCCCGCGTATGGCTTGGCACGAATAGGCAGAGATTCTCATGCGGTCGTCCAAAGCGAAGTCGCTCGACGATTTGCCGTGTTTCCGGGTAGTCCTGCAATAACGCGTTGCCCATTCTTAACTCCCCGCAAGTGACGGCATTATGCTATCGGATCAGGCAGCCTCATACAATGCGATTGGGCCCCATCGAAAGAAATCTCCAATGGACAACCCCGGCTGTTAACCTGGGGTGACTTTGCCGGGGCTTTCTATGCGTCCAGTTCATCATGGTCGCGGGGGAGAGCAAGATTGGTGGCCCCGGGCCTGTCCTAATGCCATAGGAGCTAGCCGGCCGCTCCGGATGACTCCGGACCTGCCCCGGTCTTCTCCTCGCTTCTCGCTGCGAGCGGCACCTGTTGGCGGCCAACCTATTCGATAGCTACCGGTCCTTCTTCGACTTCTCCCGCAATCGCATTGACGGTGCCCGGTGTTTAGTTCCCAGCCCTTCGTGATGCGGTGCCGGTTAACCTCAAGGTAGCGGGCAGCAATATCGCGGTTACGCCCAGGACTCCCAGGGGTATATACGTGGATTCCGTACAATTGATCTAACTTTCGAGAAGTCGGGAATCCCTGTTTTACGCGCATTCTTGGACAAGCGGCCGGTACAACAGAATACGATATTTCTACGGTCTGCCCTGGATAACCAGATAATTACCCAATGGAATATGCTCTTCAGTTTGATATAGATCGATGACCTACTTGCGCCGGAAACGTCGGACTCTTCGGAGTAGTTGCAATATAGCGTGCCTTCCCAGTCCAAGAGCTGCCACAGTTCATCAATAACCTTTCTGACTTCATCATCGCTCTTCTGTACGCTCAGGACGTTGGAGGCGTAAATGGTGCGCCACGATCGATCGAAGGGGTTGGATACGAACAATGACGCGGCTAATGCGTCGGGGGCCTTCAGATCATAGCCCCACACGTCCAATCCCGTTTTGCGTAAGGCTACTACGTGGATGGCCTTGGGCCCGCAGCCATAATCGAGAATAGGCCCTTCAGGCCGTAGTTCGGCGATCATGCGAGGCAACACGGTTCTGGATTCCATGCTGCGACTACGGGCAGATTTGCGTTTCCGTAGGGGTGGCGTGCTCACGGATGCTCCTTAGGCATTGTGCCTAGTTGTTACTCGTCGAGTTACCAGATCTCTGCGGCCCAGGTCTCAACTACGCGTGCATTTGCTACCTTATTGTCAACCGAATAGTGAAGCGGTCGGCCTTTTACTGATTTGATGTCGTACATTTCCCGCTAGTCGGGTACCTCGATTATAGAGACGCGGCGAGCAGGCACAAGATAAGCCGGTCTGGACAGTTCACCCGTTCCACCCTAAAGCGGCCCCCGGCAATAGTGCCTATCGAGAGGATCGCATGAACGAATTGACCTGCCAAGCCTGCGGGGGCCAGATGGTCAAGGCGAAGATCAGCAGCGGGAACTTCACGGGGATCATCGGAGCGTTGATCGTATTGGCTATCGGGATTGCCATTACCCTGGCCATCCCCTGTATCGGCTGGGTGGTCGGCCCGCTCCTGATCCTGATGGCGTTGGGGATGGGTGGGAAGCGGCAGAAGGTGTGGCGGTGCCAGCGATGCCGGGCATTTATTCCCCGGATGTAGTTGATGGCCCAGGCCTGTCTATACCGATGAAATGAATGCGAGCCTTCCCCTTTTCCTTGGCCCCCGCCCCACCAGCGGGGGTTTTTGTTAGCTCTACTGCAGCGGGGCCGTATATACCGATGAAATGAATAGCAATGGGTTTTCTGAAGGCACCCATTGTTTGCCAACGGCCCTCCGGGGAATGGCCCCGGGGGGCTGTTTTATGCGCATAGCAAGAGGCCCCGGAGCGGCATGGAACGCATCCGGGGCCGAGTGAGGTTAGCTCGTTAATGCTTACGGTTGGAATGGCGCCTGGGGCAACTGGGTGCCTGGGTGCCAGACGCTGAAGGCCATTCCGCCTTGGAGATTATCGCGATGGTCGTGGATGGGCACCCCCGTGGCCTGCTGCGGCTGCTGAGTATACTGGAATACAAACTGTGGCTCCCCGTCCGATCCATACCCCAGAAATTCCAGCTTCACGACCGTCCCCCGCGGCACCTGCCGGTTGTCGTTGGCCTCGCGAGCATTCTGATATCCGGCCACGTGGGGCTCGCCCATCGTCCACAGGGGCGGATCGTCCATGGTAAGGGGATTCGCAGCAGTGGGCAGCTCAAGGACAGGTTGCACGCGAACCCATGACCAAAATAGGCCATTGAATCCGCCGGGGCTGCTGAGATAGGCCCAGAATGATGCCTCCTGGGGCGTGCTCGGGCGCTGCTCCCCAACCAAATTGGTTGAGCGTCTGCGGGCTTCTCGCACATGCTCAACGATCGCCTCTGCAGCTTGCTGTGTGAACGCGTAGGACGCCATGGGTACCTCCGATCATTCAACCACCTGCGTGGTGATCCAAGCCTCTGAGAATTTCGGCTCAGCGGCGGTTGGGAGCGTAGTGAAACCGAAGTTGTCGGCGAAGTAGCTATAAAACTGGCCGGAGGGGGCAATCGAACCACTGCAAGCAACCATCTGCACCCGCATGGTCTCCAGCAGCGTCGTGGTGGTGGCGGTGTTGCTCTCTCCCAGTTCATCCGCGAGGGCGTGGAGATAAGACTCAGCCGCGGCCCGGGCCAAACTTGGTACACGGTCCAGGGAAGCAGTGATGGCCGCCATCCGCTGCGTCAACGGAACTGCAACCGTGGACAGATCGTCATACAGATGCGGGCTTACCTCCGCGTGAGCCATCTGCACATGCGTACTCGTGATGGCGTCCCGCATGCCGCTGGCCTGAGCAATGCCCAGGTTGGAGAGATTGACCAGCTTGCCGAACGTCTGGAACACCTCAACGAATCGATCAATTCCTATCATATGTCACCTCAAAAATCAGAATCCAAAAATTGCCCACGACGCGGCGGGGTAGCGGGTGAAATGCAGGATGGCAGCAGGGTCATCAGCAGAGGGCATCTTGTGGCCCTCCCCATCCAGCGGCCAGGGCAATCGACACTTGCTGCCGGCCTCGAGGATCGGCCGGCGCTTCATTACCATCACCGGTACCCCCTCCACATACTCCTGCTTCTCATACAGCTCATTGAAACCGACGTCCAAAAGGTTCAAGCCCCAGCCGTCTTTTCTCGCGTGGAAGGTGAACGTGGCCCGGTAGTATTCCTCCTGCCACGTATTCCCCCAGCGGCTAATAGTCGAGGTGTGTTTCTGCGCCGTCGGATGTGCGAGGCGAAGCGTGCCCGGGGCGTAGCGCATCCCATCGAGGATGACGATCTCACGGTTCACGGTATCCGCCACGTCTTCCGCGTCGCTGGGGTTCCAGAAAGCCAGGTTCTTCACCACCGTGATGGTGGTGATACCTCGCTCTTTTTCCAAAGTGCTTTCAAAGCGTTCCCCGGCGGAGTTGGTTAAGGGGTGGCCATCGGCATCTAAAAACATCTCCTCGGTTACGCCCTCGCTGCCGTAACTGACCTCGGGTTCCTGCTCCAGCGGTGGGACGTCGTTCTGCTGTGTGCTGCCGCTGCTGCTCGAACTGGTCGAACTGGCGTAGTCCACGCTGACTTCAAAATGGTTCGGGCTGTTCTGCACCGGCTCCGCATCTTTGCCGGAGAAGGGTACGCCGTGGTAGGCGTCGCCGGGGCCGGGGATTCCGTCGGCGGTCAACGCCATAGCCGTACCATCGGCAGGGCTATCGGTGATGACGAGGAACACCCGCGCGTGCTGATATTTGCCATCGCGGCAAGAGCTTCGTCGGCGGTCCACTTTTTCTCGAACGCTAATGACTGCCATATCAATTCTCCTCCGCCGGTCGCAACCTGTGGATGATCCGCAGCCGCTGGTGAAGCTCGCGAATGCATTGGTAAACGGCGGATTCAGATATGCCGCCCAGGGCACTCGCAATTTCCTGCATTCGCAACCCGTCGATGAATTTCAAGCGAAATGCCAGAATGTCGCAGAGGCGGAATTGCTGGCATTCCAGCATCCAGCCTATCAGGTCATGGACAAGGTCGATGTGGTCGGGGCCGGGGTGTGGATCGGCGACCAATTCGCTCAATGGAATGCTCCGATCGCCCCACTGGACCCTGAAATCCAGGGATTGAATTGCCACCGGCCGGGCCTCCCGAACCTTTTGCCACTGATCACGGCTAAGGTGTAGGTGGCGACGAATCTCAGTGTCGGTGGGCGGGCGTCCAAGCCGCATCTGCAGCTCGGCCACCGCTTGTTCACGAACGCGAATGCGTCGATTCGTACTACGCTCGGTGGGGTTGATACCGCGAAGGGCGTCCAACATCGCGCCACGTACGCGAAAACTAGCAAATGTGGAGAACCGCGTTTTAGGGCTGTAGTTGCGATTGTATACATCGATCAGTTTGAATAGGGCGATTGCGCCAATCTGTGCTAGATCATCCCGATTCAATTCGGAACACCGGGGGAGCGTTTTCCAGACCTTATGGGCATGATATCGGACCAGGTCATAGTAGCGCTCGATGAGCGCGTTGCGGTTGGCCACCGATGGATCGGCCCAATATCGCTCCCAGAGGGCTTGCTCGGCGGCGTCGGCTGAGGGTTTTGTGGTGATGGTGTCCATGATTAGAGGTCCAGGGTGACAAGGTCCTCACTCCCCGCTGTTTCACCGCTGCGGGTGTTGCGTTCGATGCGTTCCAACAGACGATTGCCATCCTGAGCTTCAGCAAGTTGCTTCTTGGGGATGTCATCGCGGGTGAGCCGTTGCATGCCGCGGGTCTGGATGTCGTAGATGTACCGCTGGGCCTCGGCCGTACCGGCCTGGAAAGCCTCCGGACCCTTGGCCGTACTGGCCTTTTCCAGCTCGGAGCGGGCCAGCTGCACACCCCGGGTGTAAAGCTCCCAATCGATTACCCCTGCCTGCAGCATTTCGTTCAGGTCCCCGATCTTGGACTCATAGACCTCCAGGGGCGTGGCCACCTTGTCGAGCAGACTTTGAGCCATTTTCGATAGCTCGTCCTGCCGCTTCAGCTGCTCCAGGGTGTCGTTCAAGCCCATCGCCTTGTTGAGGTCCGCATCGGAGGCCCCGGCCGCCTTCAAGTCCCGAATCATCTTCTGGGCATCGGTCATCCCGTATTCATCTACTTTTTCCTGCAGCTTGGCGAGAATGTCTTTCACCTTGGCCCCGCTAGCGGCGGCCGCGGTTTCGATTTTCAAGGCCATGTTCCGGGCGGCGTTGCCGGTACCCTCCATGGCGGTAGCGGTCTGAGCCGCGTTGGCTCGTACCTGATCGAAATACCGGCCCACCCGCTTGTAGGCGTCGTCATTCCAGAAACCCATCAGGGCATCGGTACCCTTGCCCCCAGCCTCCCGGCCCATCTGGGCAAAGTCGCTGGCCAGGCCGCTGAAGTACTCTGTCCA
>JBLNDH010000015.1:0-10572 GCA_050261455.1 Bacillota bacterium | reverse complement strand
TGGCTCCGCGCATGCCCTCGGCTGCCGGGGTGAGCACCACCTCTGCGCCCAGAGCCTTTAGTAGCGCCCGGCGTTCCAAGCTCATCGATTCGGGCATGGTCAGCGTCAGGTGATATCCCTTGGCGGCCGCCACGAATGCCAAGGCAATGCCCGTGTTCCCGCTGGTGGGCTCGATGATGTGCGTACCCGGCCTAAGAATGCCGCGGGCTTCGGCATCTTCGATCATGGCCCGGCCGACGCGATCTTTAACGCTGGCCAAAGGATTGAAGAACTCCAACTTGGCCAGCACCGTGGCCGCATTGGAAGGGACTAGACGGTTTAACTTGACGACTGGGGTGTTGTAAGTGGTTTCAACGATACTCGTGTAGGTCTTGCCGTGTGCCATTGAGGGCTCCTTTTCCCCTTTCATCATCAACAATTCCCATAGATATGATAGACTATAGCATCAGTCTGACAGCTTTCAAGGGGCATACCACAGATCGACTCACCTGAATGTCATGGCCCGATTCGAGCTTGCTTGTGTGTCCCCTGACCTTATTTCGAAGCAAATCCCATCTTCTCCAACCATTTAGCGCACGGTAGCGTCCATCGATCGATCAGACCAAAGCCATGTTCGCCCATTTCGCCGCGGACATACTCATACTGAACCCCCGCCGCTTTCAGGGCTGCGACGTAGTTGTCGGAGTTGCTCACCGGGACCACTGTGTCGGTCGTGGAATGCACCAGGAAGGCCGGTGGCGTTTCCTTGGTGACCTGCTTCTCATTGCTCATCAAATCCACCAGTTCCTGGGTGGGATTGGCCCCGAGCAGGTTGGCACGCGAGCCGGCGTGGCCGCCCGGGCCCATTGTAATCACTGGATAAATCAGGATTTGCAGGTCAGGACGTGAAGAGACCCGATCGACCGGATCGGCGGCTTGCTTGTCGCCAACGGTGTAGTGCGTTGCCGCGGAGCTAGCCAGATGGCCACCGGCGGAAAATCCGATGATGCCGATCCGATTCGGATCGAGCTTCCAGTCTTTGGCATTGGCCCGGACCAAACGGATTGCCCGCTGAGCATCGCCAAGTTCTACCGGATGGTGGTATTTCGGACCAAGCCTGTACCGAAGAACAAAGGCTGTGATCCCATGATTGGCGAACCACCGCCCTACCGGCTCGGCTTCATGCGCGGCCAGGCCGCCGTAACCTCCGCCGGGACAAACCACCATCGAAGCCCCTGTGGGTTTTTGAGGAAGAATCACCCGGAAGCCGGGCGTGTCTCCCGGCTGATCGCCTTGCGCGAATGGCGGTTTTTCCGGCCAAAGATTGAGGAATCGCCCATCGACCAGTTCCGCACCCTGCGTTACCAGGGCCAAGCCCAGGATAAGGGCCACGACTTGCAGCAGGAAGAGCTTGCTGTACACGTTCAGACTCCCGAAAGAAGGCCTCGATGTGGATCAGACGGGGCGAATTCGCCCGTTGGCATTGTCGCTCGAATAAGGCAATCTGGCTATAGCAGAGCTCGTCTGCATGGCAACGTTCACGGGCTGCGGGGTCGAGCTAGTGACCCGGAGCCTAGAAATCCCTACAATTTGGCGGTCGATGTTAACGAAACTATTGAAAGCGAAGATCCACCGGGCCACCGTGACATTCACAGATGTGAATTATCACGGGAGCATTACTATTGATACTGACTTGCTTAAGGCGACGGGCCTGCTGCCTAATGAGGCCGTTATGGTCGCCGATTGCGAGAACGGCAATCGTTTCGAGACGTACATCATTCCTGGCGAAGCGGGGAGCGGAACGATTGCGGTCAACGGAGCGGCCGCGCGGCTGACACAGGTGGGCCATAAGGTCATCGTGCTCAGCTATGTGCTGGCGACGCCGGCAGAAGTGGCAACACACAAGTCGCGTGTGGTGATTCTTGACGAAAAGAACCGCGTCCAGGAAACCGTTGAACACAAGACAGTGAAGTAGGCCCGGCGCATGAAGCAAGTGATCCTCGATATCCACCTGGGCGGTTGGCATATCCCGATTTATGGCTACGGACTGATGCTGGTGATCGGCTTTCTGGCCGCGGCACACTGGGCGAAGTACTTAGCCAAGCGATCGGGGTTGGATGGCGAGGTTTTCATCAACGCGGCACTGGTGGCGCTGGTGACAGGGATCATCGGCGCCCGGGTGAGCCATATCCTGGAGAATCTGGGCGATTTCACCCGGGCCGATCGCACGGTTGGGGAGAACCTACTGAACATGATCAACCTGCGCAGCGGCGGGTTGACGTACTATGGGGGCTTTCTGCTGGCGTTTCCGACGCTGGTGGGGTATTTGATCTGGAAGAAGCTGCCCCTGCGAGCCAGCATGGATATAGCGGCGCCGTGCTTGATGGTGGCGTTGGGGTTCGGGCGCGTCGGCTGCTTCATGAACGGCTGCTGCTATGGAGCCGAGTGCGACCTGCCTTGGGCCATTCAGTTTCCGTACGATAGTCCGCCCTATGTGGATCAATTCCTCAAGGGACAGGTCAAACCCGATCCGCGGCTATTGGAGGACGCCAACGGTCGCCTGCAACTGCGCGATGTCGAGGACATCGAGAAAGATCCTCAATTGCGGGCACTGGCCCGTAGCGAATGGTCGAAACCAGTGCATCCGGCGCAGTTTTACAGCACATTCACGTCGTTTTTGATTGCAGGGATCACGTTTGCGTACCTTACGCTGCGGCGTGCACCGGGGCGGGCGGCGGCGTGGATGCTGATTCTGGAAGGGGGCAGCCGATTCCTTTTGGAAATGGTACGCGCCGAACCGGCCGTCGTGGGACCGATGAGTTTGAGCATGATCATCGGGCTGGGATTGATGGTGCTAGGGATTGGCCTTTGGTTCGTGTTCGGCAAATTGAGCAGCGAGGGGCCTGCAGTTCGGGCGGCGGTGGCAGCAGCTCGAACATAGATTGGGATAACTCGAACGGCGGAGTGATTCACCACGAAGTTCACCGAGAACACGGAGGGAGAAGCGAAGGATCAAAAGGGGTTCCGCATTCGGGGCAGCGGGGTTCGAGCTGGCCACGGAGGTCGTAGCCACAACCGAGACAGATGGGGACACCGCGGGCGAGCAGTTGCTGGCGAAGTGTGCGTTGGATGCGGCGGCGGAAGAGCCAGAAGAGGCAGAGGGGGCCCCATATCCCCATCGTGCCATTGACGATCACGGGAACGATGAGACGCAGGTAGTAGAGAGGGCGATCGGGAATGCCTAAGAGCTCGCGTAACAGCGGGAAGGGGTCCCTTGTGAACACGACGTTAACCAGGAACACAACAAGTACAACCAGCGGGATCGCCGAGGCAAAAAACAGCCAGCGGCTGGTTCTCACAGCAGCACGCCAGAGGACCGCGCGCTCGGCGGGATCGTCGATGAAGGCCAGCTCCGGGAAAACCTTGAGCCATCGCGAATGGTCGGGAATCGTGCGTTTCATGCCCCTGCTCAGCCGCTCAGTGCCGGATCAGGCGTTAGCTGCGGAAACCTCGATTCTGCAGCAGGTCCCCCCTACCGCTGGTTGCGGGCGGCAGCACGTTGCGCCGTGAGCCATTTGAGCCAGGCGTCGAACCCTTGGCCGGTGGTGGTGGAGAATTCGAGCAGGGGCACAGCGGGGTTCAGGCGGCGAATGTCGGAGCGGAACAGGTCGAGGTCGAACGGGATGTACGGCAGCAGGTCGGTCTTGCTGAGAAGCAGGACCGAGGCTTCCATGACGATGTAGGGATGCTTGGCGGCCTTGTCGTCGCCATCGGAGACGGCAAACATGCCGACCTTGGCATCTTGGCCCAGATCGAAGCCGACGGGACAAATGAGATTGCCGACGTTCTCGATGACCAGGATATCCAGGCGGGCCAGGTCGATGCTCTTGAGGGCCTGGTGGACGTGGTTGGCCTCGAGGTGGCAGCCTTTACCGGTGTTGACCTGAACGACCTGGTCGGTGAACTTGGCCATGCGATCGGCATCACGCTGGGTGGCCAGGTCACCGACGATGATGCCGATGCGGAGATCCTTGAGGCTCTGAAGGGTACGTTCGAGCAGCGCCGTTTTGCCACAGCCGGGGGCGCCGATCAAATCGAGCGTGAAGACGCCGGCACGGCGGAAGGCCTCGCGATTCATCGCGGCAATTTCGTCGTTGAGCTTCAGCACATTTTGAACCACAGAGACCTGCATCGAATTACTCCTCAGAGAGAACGACTGACTGCTTCATCGGGCGAATCGACCTCCAGCGACAGGAGGCGAAGATCATCCCCGCCCTGGGGATAGGGCGACGTATGCCCACAGGAGCAGTCCACGTACATATCGGGACTCTCAAACTGCTTGCCGCACGCGGGGCATTGCATCTTCCAAGGGAGAATCCGCAAATCGAGGCGGGCGTTCTCGCAGCAGGTGCCCGGAGTAATGCTTTGCCAAGCGAACTGCATGGCTTCACGATCGATCCCCCGCATGGGGCCGGACTCGATGGTAACAGCCAGAAGGGTTGAGCCTGCCGGGAGATGCTGCTTGATCAGATCGATTAAGGCCTCGGCGATAGAGAACTCATGCATCGGCAGCCTCCCCGGGTCTGGAAGACGCACAATCCGTCGGATTGTAGTCGCGAATGAGTTGGTTGACCTGGTCAATCACGCGACCGAGGCAAGCCTGCATCACCGGCGAGAGCTGCGGCTCAAGGCCAAACGACTTCCCGCCGACCGTGATGAGGTAGGCTCGGGGCAAATGGCCGAACAAGCGGTGGCTCAGCGCAAGCAGCGTGGGCGGGTCGAGGTGATGAGTCATGGAGCCAGAGACGTCGGTCCGCGGCTCGATCGTCTTGCACGAGAGTTCGCCCGGCGGCAGATCGCAGCAGGCGTCAATGAAGATCGCCAGATCCACCCGGCTGAGCGGCTCGGTATGCTCCGGCAGGAGCTGATGGGCCGCGATCACGTTCACCAGACGCTCGGGCAGCAATTCACCCAAGCGCTCCGCGGCGACGGGGCCTACGCCATCGTCGCCGCGGAGCGTGTTACCGTAGCCAATGATCAGGATCCGAGCATCAGCCGCGGGTGACTTCATCCACCACCTCGCCGGAAGGCCTGACCAGCTCGATGTGCAGAGGCATCTGGCCCACTGCATGGGTCGAGCAGCTCATGCACGGATCGTAGCAGCGAATAACCGCTTCGACCCGGTTGAGCATGCCTTCCTTGAGTTTTTCGCCATTCACAAAGTGTTTGGCCACCTGGAGGACACTGTGGCTCATGGCCAAGTTGTTGTGGCCGGAGGCCACGATCATGTTCGCCCAAGTGATCAGGCCCTGCTCGTTGATCTTGTAATGATGGATCAACGTGCCGCGGGGCGCTTCCGAGACGCCGACACCCTCAAGGGCATTGACACCGGCCACCGCGCGAACCTTGGTGGAACAGATGTCCGGCTCGTTGAGCAGACGCTCGATCTGCTCGATCGCGAAGAGGATTTCGACCAGGCGAGCATAGTGGTAATGGAAGCTGCTGAGAACGACGCCGCGACGGAGGGCGCGGAACTCGGCCCATTCGCGGTCGGCCTCGGGCGTGCCGCAGCGGTCGATGATGTTCAAGCGAGCAAGGGGCCCGACGCGGTACATGCCATCGGGATAGCCCTTGGGCTTGAAATACGGCCACTTGAGGTACGACCAGGGTTCGACGGCCTCGCCGATGTAGTCGCTGTACTTGGCCGGGTCGATTTGATCGGCCACGATGTTGCCGGACTCGTCCACGAAGCGAAGGACGCCATCGTAGTGTTCCAGCATCGCATTATGCTCGCCGGCTTCCTGCGGCGTGACCAGCCCCATGAACATGGAGGGGAAGTTGCCGAAGGTGCGGATCTCATCGCGGTGCTGCTCGAAGGCGATCTTGTACCAATCGAGCGTGCGGCGAATGATGGCGAAGGCATCGGGGATCATCGAGAGGATGCGTTCGCGGCCCTGCTCGGTCAGCGGAGCGCTCACACCGCCGGGGACGACCCACGCGGGGTGAATGCGCTTGCCGGCGAGGATCTCGATGATCTGCTGGCCGATCTGACGCAGACGCACGCCATCGCGTGCCAGGTCCGGATGCTGCTTGATGACGCCGAAGATGTTCCGGTGAGCCGGATCGGCATCCATGCCCAGCAACAGGTCCGGGCTGGCCAGATGGAAGAAGTGCAGCGCGTGAGACTGCGTGAATTGGGCCATATTCAGCAAGCGGCGCAACTTGACAGCGGTCGCGGGAATGCGGACCGCCAGCAGGGCGTCGCAGGCCTTGGCCGACGCAATCAGGTGACTGACCGGGCAAATGCCACAGATGCGAGCCATGATCGAGGGCATTTCGTGAAACGGCCGGCCCTCGACGAACTTTTCAAACCCACGGACTTGCGTGATATGAAGACGAGCATCGGCCACAGCACCATGGTCATCGAGTTGGATGGTGACTTTGGCGTGCCCTTCAATTCGGGTGACGGGATCAATAACGATCTGCCGTGCCATGTTGTGTTCCTCTATGCACCGAAGCGAGTTCGGCTACTAAGATCCGGGATGCGTCCCTGGAGCAGTTCCGTCAGCGCGTAGTAGATGGTGTCGGCCGACGGGGGGCACCCCGGGATGAAGACATCGACTTTGACGATTTCGTGGACGGGCCTGGCACGCCGAAGCAGGCGCGGCACCACATCGTTGGGGATCTGCGGCTGCACAGTCGCATTCTCGACGTAGGCACGTTTGTAGACCGCTTCGACCTCGAAGCTGTTGCGCATCGACGGAACATTGGCCGTGATGGCACAGTCGCCAAGGCACACCAGCAGCTTGCTGCGCTCGCGGATCTTCTTGATCTTATGAAGATCCTCTTCGCTGCTGACCGCGCCTTCGACAATGGCGACATCGACGTTCTCCGGGAACTCCTTGGTATCGACATAGGGTCCGCAGACGAACTCGACCTGCTCAGCCACCGCGATCAGACGCTCATCCATATCCAGAATCGACATATGGCAACCGGAGCAGCCATCGAGCCAAGCCGTTGCCAAGCGTGGTTTACTCATTGTGGGCCTCCCGCATGGTGGTGAGGTACTGAAGGAACTGCTGCTTCTTGACCATCTCGGCGGTGGATCGGCCCTTCTCGGTCAGAGCACCGGTGGGGCAGACCTGAACGCACTTGCCGCAGCCCGTGCAGGTATTGGAATCGCCCCAGGGCTGATTGAGGTCGGTGATGACCCGGGCATCGATGCCCCGGCCCATGATGTCCCAGGTGTGAGCGCCTTCGATTTCGTCGCAAGCACGAACGCACCGCTGGCAGAGAATGCAGCGATTGTCGTCCTGGACGAAGCGAAGGTGCGTCGCATCGACCGTGAGCTTGGGATAGCGATACGGCAGATGGACATGCGTCACGCCGAGCTTCTGGGCCATCGCCTGCAGTTCACAGTGACCATTGGACACGCAGACCGAGCAAACGTGATTGCGCTCGGAAAACAGCAATTCGATGATCGTTTTGCGATAGCGTTGCAGGCGTTCGGAATTGGTCGTGACTTCCATGCCCTCCTTGACGCGGGTCACGCAGGCCGGGAGGAGCTTGGCCATGCCTTTGATCTCCACGAGACAAAGGCGGCAGGAGCCAACGCCGGACAGACCTTCAAGAAAGCACAGAGTCGGTATCTCAATGCCATTCTGTCGAGCGACATCGAGGATGGTTTCATCCTCGGTGGCGCCGACATCACGGCCATCGATCTTGAGCGTTACAACGCCAACTTGCGAAGCTTGTGGACTCATTAGATGACCTCCACAGGAGCATTAATCGTGCACGCACCGGCCACGCAGGTCCGTTTCTCGATGTGTGCCATATACTCATTACGGAAATACTTCAGCGTGGTCAGCACGGGGTTGGGGGCCGTCTGTCCGAGGCCGCAGAGGCTGGTGCTCTTGAGGACATCGCAGAGTTCCTCGAGCAATCCGAGTTCTTCCATGGTGCCGGAACCGTCGGTGATCTTGCTGAGCAGGTCGTACATCTGGGCCGTTCCGACGCGGCAAGGAATGCACTTGCCACAGGATTCGCTGCGGCAGAACTCCATGAAGAACTTGGCGACATCGACCATGCAGGAGGTGTCGTCCATGATGATCATGCCGCCGGAGCCCATGATGGAACCGACCTTCATGAGCGAGTCATAATCGACGGGCATGTCGAGGAACTGCTCGGGGATGCACCCGCCAGAGGGGCCACCGGTCTGGACGGCCTTGAACTTTTTGCCATCGGGGATGCCGCCGCCGATCTCAAAGACAATCTCGCGGAGGCTGATGCCCATGGGCACTTCGATCAGGCCGGTGTTGGCGACGCGGCCGGCCAGAGCGAAGACCTTGGTGCCCTTGCTCTTCTCCGTGCCGATGCCGTTGAACCAGTTAGCGCCCTTGCGGACGATCGGGGGGACGTTGGCAAAGGTTTCGACGTTGTTGATGAGGGTGGGGCAATCCCACAAGCCGCGTTCGGCCGGGAATGGCGGGCGGGGCCGCGGGGTGCCGCGTTTGCCCTCGATGGAGGCGATCAAAGCCGTCTCTTCGCCGCACACAAAGGCGCCGGCGCCCAGGCGGATATCGATGGTGAAGTTGAAGGTCGTGCCGAAGATGCCATTGCCAAGCAGGCCAGCGCGTTCGGCCTGACGGATGGCGGCCCGCAGGCGTTTGACGGCCAGCGGATACTCGGCGCGGACGTAGATGTACCCCATGGTCGCGCCAGTGGCGTAAGCCGCAATGGCCATGCCTTCCAGCACGCGATGCGGATCGCTTTCCAGGACGCTGCGGTCCATGAATGCGCCGGGGTCGCCTTCGTCGGCGTTGCAGATGATGTACTTGGTGGTGCCGCGTGCCTTGGCCACGGTCGACCACTTCAGACCGGTGGGGAATCCCGCCCCGCCGCGGCCGCGTAGACCGCTGCGGGTGATCTCATCGACAACCTCGCTGGGCCGCATCGTGGTGAGGACCTTGAGCAGAGCGGCGTAGCCGTCGGCTGCAATGTATTCCTCGACGCGATCGGGGTCGATGACACCGCAGTTCTCCAGCACGATTTTCTTCTGGCGTGTGAAGAAGGGGGTGTTGGTCGGGCATTCCAGGCGTTTGACCGGCCCGGACTCCAGGCTGTTGACCAGGTCCGGCGCATCGTTGGCGGTGACCGCCTGATACATCACGCTGGCATCGGGTTTACCGGTGGGCTGGATTTGCACCAGGGGTCCGGCCGCACAGAGCCCCATGCACCCGACGCCCTTGACGCGGCACTGACTTTCCAAGCCACGCCGACTTACTTCCTTGTCCAGCGCATCCTTGACTTTATCCGAGTGAGAGGAGAGGCAACCGGCCGCCACACACACATTAATCGTGTACTTGTGCTGCTGCTGCTCCTCCTGCTCAATGGTGGCGATTTTACTCAGTTCTTCCGGTGTCATTGCTCATCCATTTCTGAATGCGGTTTAAAAGATCAGGCCGCTCCAACTTGCCGACGACGTCGCCGTCGAACACGACGGCGGGCGCCAATCCGCACGAGCCCAGACAACGGGCAGTCAGGAGGGACAGTCTGCCATCCGAAGTGGTTTCGCCCGGCTTGATGTGATGCACCTGCTCGAGGGTATTCAGCAAGCCCGGTGCGCCCTTGATGTAGCAGGCAGTGCCCAGACAGACGACGCAGGTATGTTGGCCCTTGGGTTTGAGGGTGAAGTGGTGGTAGAAGGTCGCCACTCCATACACCTTGCTAAGGGGCAGCCGCAGCGCCGCTGCCACATACTTGAGCGCCTCCTCATCCAGGTAGCCGAAGCATTCCTGAACTGTGTGAAGGCACTCGATCAGCGAGTGCGATTGGTAACCATGCTTCCGGATCGTCGCCTCAATAAGCTTCCATCGCTTATCCTGGGACGGCGGAGCAGGTCTGGTAATGACCGTAGACACAGGTTCCTCCGTTGCAAGAAAACTAAGTTGACCGACCACGATCAACCCAGGTGTTGTCCATTCACTCATCAGACGGGCGACTCTGAATCGCGATGCGTACCGACGTACCATGCAGGCACAACACTACACGGAACCTTTGATGTGCAGAATCGCCTGTGTTCGATCAGCAGATCCGCGGCAGCTGCTCACCATAGGGTTTCTGGAGGATGCGCCGGCCGCCGATGACCGTCTGCAGTTCGCAGATGCCATCGCGCGTGCCTTCGATCCTGCCTATGATGCTTGCATGCTGACCATGCGGATCGTCCTTGACGGCCGCCAGAGCGGTCTCGGCGGCGTCCGGGCGAACAACTATTACCACCTTTCCTTCATTAGCCACTTCCAACGGATCCAAGCCAAGCATGTCCGCTGCGTGGCGAGTCTCAGGTCGGATCGGGATTTTCTCCTCCTCCAACACCACATGCAGACCACTTCTCGCTGCAATATCCGTGACCACGGCGGCCAGGCCGCCTCGGGTCGGATCCCGCATAAAGACCACACCACCACCGGCGCGATCCAGCAACCCGCGAATCATCCGGTTCAGCGGCGCCACATCACTCCGCAAGGCGCTTTGCACCTCGGGCATCTCGCGAGCCAGCATAACCGCCAAACCATGGTCGGCAATCGAACCGGTAAC
>JBLNDH010000014.1:0-4102 GCA_050261455.1 Bacillota bacterium | reverse complement strand
GATCGCCGAACAGGTTGGTGGTCGCCATCGGCACCACCAGCCCGTTGTTCTTCAAGGCCTTCTTGAAGTCCTTGACGATCTGGTCACGCTCGGCGGCAGTGGCGTCGATCGGCACCAGGTCGTTGTCATGGAAGTTCACGCCATAAGCGCCCACTTCGCCCAGCAGATCGGCAATCTGCACCGGCGAGATCGGCTCACGCACCGGGCCGCCGAATGGGTCGCGTCCGATGTTGCCGACAGTCCACAGACCGAACGTAAACTTCATCTTGGGATCCGGATCGTAATTAGCCATGAGACTCCTCTTTCCTCACAAGCCATTGTTCGTTGAGACCTGAGACGGCGACCTGCCGGCCCACATAACTGCCGGACGCGGTCCGCAGCCGCGTCGGCCACACGACAAGTTTGCCCGAAACCAGGGGATGATGCAACTGGACGGACCAGCCCCGCATGGGTTGAATGATGGCATGCTTCCATCGTCATCCGTCGTGGTGCGCATCGATTTGCCCCGCATTCGTGCTAATGCCCACGACATCCGCCGCCGCACCGGCGTGATGCTCCTGGCTGTCGTCAAAGCCGATGCCTATGGCCTGGGTGCCGCGAAAGTCGCCGAATCGCTCGCAGATTTGGTCGATGGCTGGTGCGTCTTCTCCCTGGCCGAAGCCACCGAAGCCCGCCTGTGGCAACGCACGGGCAAACCCACAATTCTGCTGGGCCCACCAACGTCACTCGATCCCCAGGACTATCTGCCGCATCACGCTCGCCCCGCGATTTCCACTCTGGAGCAAGCCCAGGCCCTCCGAGCCGCGGACCCGCTGCTCAGCGTCGATACCGGCATGCAGCGGTTCGCCTGCCCACCCGCGCAGATCGATGCCGTGCTGAACGCCGGCCAATGCCGTGAAGCCTTCACACACGCCACGCGCATCGAACACGTTCATCGCTTGGTTGAGCTCGTCGGCGGGCTGGGCCTTCGCCTCCATGCCGCCGCTTCCGGCTTGCTCGATATCCCTGAAGCCCGGCTCGATGCCGTGCGCCCTGGACTAATGCTCTACCGCAACACCATGCGTGTGTCGGTACCCCTCATCGAAGCCAAGGACACGACCGGCCCCGTCGGTTATACCGGCTTCGTCTGGCCTCGCATCGGCGTGATCCTGTGCGGCTATTCCCAGGGACTGCGAAAAGGACCTTGCCTGATCAACGGCCAGCGACGGTATATTCCCGAGGTCGGCATGCAGACCGCCTACGTCCAACTTCAGCCCGGCGATCGCGTCGGCGACGAGGTCGTTCTGCTGGGAGACACCCTGATGCCCGAGGACTTGGCAGCCGAGTGGGTATGCACGCCCCACCAAGTGCTGTGCACCCTCGCTGGATCAGGCCGACACGTCTACCTCTAGAGAACGTCAAGAGCCGAGCTTATGACCATGAGCCACTACCCCACTCCTCCAGTCGAACACCGTGATTGGAGCCAAGCTGCTCTCGCTGAACTGGCCGATCACATCGAATCCGCCCACCACGCCTACACGCGGGAAGAACTGGCCCGGCTGATGGATCTGATCAACGCCATCATCGTCCACCATGGCCCACACCACCCGGAACTGTTTGAGCTACGGATGGTCTATCGCGATTTTCGGGATGAGCTCGTCTTTCACCTGCTGAAGGAAGAACAGACGCTCTTTCCATGGATCCGCCAGATCGAGCAGCCCCCAACCCACCAGCTCGCTCATCACGACATTGCCGGCCTGGTCCGTCTGCTCAAGCAGGAGCATGACCACGGCAACCAATTGCTCGATACCATGGAACGCCTCATCAAGGCCATCCCAGCTCCAGCCGATACCCAGGATCTCCTGCGGAGCCTTGGCAACCTTCAAGCCGACATGCAGCAACACGTTCACGAAGAGGACGACATTCTCTTCCCCAAAGTGCTCGCCTTATATGAGCGTGTGCAAAACGCCTCCTGAAAACAATCCCCCCACGCCTCGGGATCGCGCCTTGCCCAATCGTTGGCTCTCTCCGGTTTCTCGGTCGTTCTCGGACCCTGCAAGTGCTCATGATTGGGGGCGTCACGCCCGATGAGAGATGGAGACACGTAATTGCCGCCTGCCGCGCTGCGGATATCGCAGTGCCCCGGGTATGATTCGTGCCAACCAACCAGGAGATACTCCGTGGCCAAATCGTTCAAAGATTGGTTGCAGGAAGGGACCGATATCTACAACGCCGCCATGCAGGAATTCCAAGCCCTGGAATCTCAGCTTGAGGAATTAGAAACCAAGCTGGCGGCCAAGCTGGAAGAAGTCAATCAGATCGCCGCGGTTATCGGCAAGCCGCCCGTCGAGAGTCATCGCCGCCCCGCAGTCCAGATTGTCGACAGCCATGGTCCCGGCTCGGTCCCCGCCTCCCGCAACACCATTGCCAAGGCGCTGACTGGACGTGGCTTAGGCTGAACGACATCACTTACCGATTGACAAACGATCTTCATTCCCGATCGCGCCAAGCCATCCTCGGCTCGAGTTCGGCGTCGTCAATCCAACGGTGACCGTCAAGACGGCTTCAGACTGCCTGGCACAGCCGCCGTTCATCAAACAGCGGGCCATCCTCAATCTGCACCTGCTCCGCCAGGAGCAGCGCGCGCGTTTGGCTATCCAGTCCGACCGGGTGGAACTCCACTTCATACGCCGTCGTCGGTGCAAACCAGGTGCTCCGCACCACTCCGACATCCCCTCGCCGCAATGACAACTCAGGAATGTCGGTCGTCAGCCGTACAAAATCATCGACATGTGGCTGCCGCATACAATTCCTCCATGAAACTCGAACGATTTGCCGGTATCCCTACCTCCCAAGAACTCGCTTCCCAACCCGAGCTCGCTGATGTGTGGTTGTTTGGCTCAGGGTTTTGAAACGCGTTCCAAAGAACCGATACCGTAAACCTTTCAGCAATAAAATTCAAGTGCGACACAGAAAAATCGTGTAGAACGCCTAATGTTATTAGAGGCTTAGTGTTACGCTATGAGCATCTGAACCAACAGGACTCCTCCTCATTGCCATGCTCGGACAACCCGCCCAATTCGCCAGACGCCTGCTTCATTGGTACACTCGCCACCGGCGCGATCTGCCTTGGCGCGTGCCGCTGTCGGCTCCGCCGGGAACCCTGCCTGACCCGTATCATGTCCTGGTCAGCGAGGCCATGCTGCAGCAGACCCAAGTCGCTACCGTCGTTCCCTATTTCCTTCGCTTTATCGAACGTTTTCCAACGCTTTGGGCTCTAGCAACTGCTCAAGAGCAGGAAGTGCTCCGACTATGGCAAGGGCTAGGCTACTATTCGCGCGCCCGAAACCTCCATGGAACGGCAAAAATCGTGACCGAAACGCTGCAGGGGAAACTCCCTTCGCAGACCGATCAACTGCTGAACCTGCCCGGCATTGGGCGCTACACCGCCGGTGCCATCGCATCGCTGGCGTTTGATCAGCGGGCAGCCATCCTGGACGGGAATGTCGCCCGCGTCCTCTGCCGTTTGGATGCAATCCAAGCCGATCCACGCACACCGGCCATTCACCAGCACCTCTGGCAGCGTGCCGAAGAGATCCTTCCGCACAAACACATCGGGGACTTCAATTCCAGCCTGATGGAACTGGGGGCCACTGTCTGCACCCCGCGAAATCCCAAGTGCATGCTCTGCCCGGTTCAGAAGCACTGCCAGGCGTTCGCCAGTCAGCTGCAAGACGCCATCCCTTCGCCGGCTCCAACCAAGCCTCGCCCTCTGGAACGACGTTGGACCTTCTGCATTCACCATCGATCTCGCTGGCTCGTCGAGCAGCGCCCGCCCAAGGGGCGTTGGGCCAACCTGTGGCAGTTCGTCACCCTGGCCGCCGATGGCACTGGGCCTACAGCGGCGCTGATCAGGAAATCTATCGGCCTGCGCGTCTCAGATCCTCTGCCAATTGGCACGGTTACGCACGAACTGACCCACCGCAGATATGAGTTCGACGTTTATCGCTGCGCTGCCGCGTCCCCCGCTGCCAGTATTGCCCCGGCCCTCACCTCCGCCGGCACCCCTCGTATCTGGATCGAACTGGACCGTTTATCAGACTACCCGCTGCCCCGCCCCCAC
>JBLNDH010000013.1:0-9261 GCA_050261455.1 Bacillota bacterium | reverse complement strand
TGTACTTTAGCGCGTCGGGGGGGGGGGGGCCCCGGCCCGCCACCCCGGTACTCTGTTATACCGACACCGTCCTCGGCAATCATGGCACGCCACCCTTGCCTTCCGTGCGGGGATGCCGTTTTCGGCGCGGGTCATCGATATCGGTTGGGGCCAGATCCCAGCCATCCGGTTCTTCGTCCAACATCGAATGATCGGGTTGCTCCGGAGTTGGCTGGGCGTGTTCGCCTGGGGTAAGCGGCACCTCCTTCCGGCTATCGGTCGTCTCTTCGGCATTGATTTGCCGATCAGGAGGATGGACGTTGCTGACCGCCTCTTTCATTTTGTCGGGGGTAGGTTCTGGAGTCGCGGGGTTGTTATCCAGCCGACCCATGCCTGATTCCTTCTCGGGTTTGGCACGCTCGTAACTGGATGCCGGATCCTGCACATCTTTCGGATCGCTCGGAATCATGATGCATTCTCCTTTGTGGCTGCCGGCGCAATCCTAGTCCACCCGACGATGCCGGACGCGGTGAAAACTCGCCGATTGGCGGCGTCTTGTTACAAAGTGCTTACAGACGGCTTGCCTGAGCCAAGGTAGAGTTGGAGAATCGGGCCGAGAGCGGTCTGGCTCATTTGGCAAACGAAGGCAACGGATCTACTGGAACGTAAGTCGAAGACCATGGCAAGCCGGCGGATTCTGGTAATCGAGGATGACGCAGCCATTCGCCAGGGCATTGTGGATGCCTTGAGCTTCCATGGCTTTGCTGCTGTGGAAGCGGGCGATGGAGAGGCGGGGCTTGTCGCGGCGCAAGGGGGAGACTGCAACCTGGTTCTGCTGGATTTGATCCTGCCTCGGCGGCTCGGGTTGGACGTTCTCAAAGAGCTGCGTATTTCGCATCCGACACTGCCGGTGATCATTCTTACGGCCAAGGGAGAGGAACAGGACCGTGTAACTGGGCTGAGACTCGGAGCGGATGACTACGTTGTCAAACCGTTCAGCATTAAGGAACTGGTGGCACGCATCGAGGCAGTATTGCGGAGGTCGCCTGAGCGGCCAAGCGATATCCGGCAGATCGAGCTTCCCAATGTCACGGTTGACCTGGCGCGTTGCGAGATTCGACTGGCGGATGGCTCGCGGTGCGAGCTATCGGAGCGTGAAGTTGAATTGCTGGGGTATCTCGTCCGCAACCGGGGGCGAGCGATCTCTCGCGAGGAGATCTTGTCGCGGGTTTGGGGGCTGGAGCCACGGGGAACGGAAACCCGCACGATCGATATGCACGTTGCCCGGCTGCGGGAAAAACTCCATGACAATCCGACGCATCCGGCCATCATTCTGACGGTCCGTGGCAAGGGATACATGTTTGCGTGAGCCCGTGGTATGGGAACGCCTGTTCGATGGGAATGACTGACTTATGAAGCGCACCTGGCTATTGTGGGCGATGTTTGGCCTGTGCCTGGCGATCGGCCTGGGTGCGATGGGATGGATCAGCTTGATGATCGTCCGGCTCGATGGGGCGGAATTGGAAGCACGGCGACAGGCACAACTGGAGGAGAATATTCGGCTGGCGCTATGGCGGATGGATTCCGCCGTAGCACCGTTGATTGCACAGGAGACGGCGAGGCCTTATTTCGCGTACAGCGCTTTTACACCGGCCGAGCGGGCGTATACGCGGATGTTCAACGAGATCCGTTTCGGGGATGTGTTGATCCCTTCGCCGCTGCTGAATCAGCCGCTTCCGCAGATTCACCTGCACTTTCAATTTCTCCCGGATGGGACGCTGACCAGCCCGCAGGTGCCGACGGGCAATATGCGGGATCTGGCCACGCGGCATACCACGCCAGAGCAGTTGGAGGCGGCCGCGGTGAAGCTTAAGCAGATCAAGGGGTTCTTGTCGCGGGATGCATTGCTGGCGGCGCTGCCGGTCGAGCCCGCGGAGCCCTCGGCGCCAGCGTCGGCCCCGGCCATGGCGCTGATGCGGCAGAAGGTGATGCCCGAGCGCAGTAGGCAGATGGCCAAGAGTATCCAGGAATACCAGGTCCGCGAGCGAAGTGCGATGCAGGCCAACAACTATGAAATGCTCGCCAACCGTGCCTCGCAGGATAAGCCGGCGACACCCGTGGGACACATTCGGGAAGGAGTGATGCGTCCGCTGTGGATCAACGGCGTGCTCGTGCTGGCCAGGCGGGTGTCGGTCAACGAGGCGGATTACGTGCAGGGCTGCTGGCTGGACTGGCCGGCGATTTGCGGATCGCTCCTGGCCAACGTGCAGGATCTGCTGCCGGCGGCGAAACTGGAGCCGGCGGGTGCGGATATGGAGCGGCAGCCGCGGCGGCTGGCGACGATCCCCGTTCGGCTCATTCCCGGCGAGGTGACGTTTGCACCGGCGGCGGGCGCATCGCCCATTCGCATGATGCTGGGTGTCGCGTGGGTGTGCGTGATCGCGGCATCGGCGGCGGTGGGCGTGCTGCTGTGGGGGGCGCTACTGCTCAGCCAGCGCCGGGCGGCGTTTGTGTCGGCGGTCACCCACGAATTGCGTACGCCACTCACGACGGTGTCTATGTACGCGGAAATGCTTGAAGGAGGGATGATCCCGGATGAGCAAAAGCGACGTCGGTATCTGAGCACTCTGCGAATCGAAGCCGATCGGTTGGGGCATCTCGTGGAGAACGTGCTGGCGTATTCGCGAATTGAGCGAGGCAATCCCAACGGGCGAATTCAGGAGGTCACACTGTCGCAACTGATCGATCACATGCGGGATCGGCTGGCGGCCCGCAGTGAACAGGCGGGAATGCAACTGCGTGTGGAGATGGCGGAGGGGATGGCGGATCTCGTGGTGCGGGCGGATGCTTCGGCGGTCGAGCAGATTCTGTTGAACCTGGTGGATAACAGCGGGAAGTATGCGGCCGGCAACGGAGATCGGCGGATCCATTTGCAGGTGGACCGCCAGGGTGCGGTTGCGGAGATCCGTCTGCGCGATCATGGGCCGGGGATATCGGCCAGCGACTTGCGACGGATGTTCCGGCCATTCTCCAAGTCGGCTCGGGATGCGGCCAATTCGGCGCCGGGGGTGGGATTGGGGTTGGCCCTGAGTCGACGACTGGCTCGCGAGATGCATGGCGATTTGGAGCTTGATGGGCACACCCAGGATGGGGCCTGCTTCGTGCTTACACTGCCGATCACGCCTTGATTACTGCGGGTGATCGTGGTCACCGGAGGTGACCACGCCACGGGGGGCGGGCTCACTGCTGCGGGGGTATTCGGGCATGGGAGGGCCCATTCCTTATTTGTAACGCGAGTGTAACATAGGCTCGCGGAGGAAACTTTCCCCGAGCCGATCGGTCCAAACGGGCAGAGACCAATCTTCTTGGGCTCATCGGACAACAGGAGTGGCGAATGAGGTGGTTCCTAGGCTCAGTCCTGGCAGTTGGCGTTCTGGGTCCGTCGGCGAACAGCGTTCACGCGTTCGCGGATTCGCGGGCAGCGTATGACATGGGCAAGGCTGCCTATCAGGCCGGCGATTTCGAAAGGGCCCGCGAGCAGTTCCTGTCGGCCTCCCAGACGGATCCGAGCAATCCGGAAGCCTTGCTCTGGCTGGGTAAGTCCTATTACCAACTCGGGGCGTTGAACGAAGCGATGGCGGCGTGGGATGCCACGCTGAAGCTGACGCCCAACGAGCCTTATTCGGCGCGGATGCTGGCGGCACTGCGGGGGCAGTTCGGGCAGGCGGATACCACCAGTGCGCTGATCGATGCGCTGTTGCGGGAGCATCTGTACGACCCAGCCCTGCTGCATGCACAAAAGCTCCTGGCGGATAAGGCCCTGACGGATGTGCAACGAGCGAAGGCCATGCTCCAGCGGGCGGCGGCGCTGCTGGGGTGCGGGCGGGTGAATGACGTGCCGCCGGCCATCCAAGAGATCCTGGCGCGTTATCCGAAGCTGGCGGATCCTGCTCAGACGACCCTTCTGCTCGGCCAGGCCTATGTGCGTATCAAGGGAGAGAAGACCGACGAGGGTCTGGCCCTTCTGAAGAAGCTCGTGGCCCAGCCCAGTGACAGCGCCGCGGCCGCCATTGCCCAACTTGAGCTCAGTTTGTTCGAGCTGGATCAGGCGGTCAATCCTGCGCGGGTGGAAGCCTTGGCCAAGTGGATCGCGGGGAACCCGCAGCATCCGCGTGTGGCGGAGGCCCGCATGCGTCTGGTGGACGCGTATCTGGCCGCCGCGAATCAATCCGGCGTACCCCGCGCGGAATCGCCGCTGGCCAAGGAAGATGCCGCGGCCATCCAGGTGGCGGCGGAGATCTACAAACAGACTTTCTGGGCGTCGGATGCCCAGCAGCTTACCCAGCGGCTCATCAAGCATTTGGATGAGCGGTATCTGAAGAATCGATCCTATTTCGCCGCCGTCTCTGCGGCCGATGCGCTGCTCAAAGCCCCCCTACCGCGTTCGAGCCGGATCATGGCGTTGCGAGCGTCGGCGAGGTATCGCACGGAGCTGGCCTTGCAGCAGTTGGCGGTTTCCATGGCGGCAACGGGTGGCGCGGGCATGCAGAATGATCCGCTGCCGCAGTCGCTGGTGGACATGCTCAGCGCGATGAACCAGGAGTTTCCGTCGGAGCCGATCTGGCGCGATCAGGCGGCGTTGGCGGAACGATTGCGACAGCTGGGGACGGGCATTCCCTGGCCGGCCAGGCTGACGGAACCCAAGGCGCCACAGGCGTGGGCGGTGCAGATTGCATTGCCGGTCATCAAAGCCAATGGGGATGAGAGCGCGGTCGCAGAAGCGATCAACACCATTGCCAACATTGCGATTGAGATCGCCAAGGTCGAAGACCCCAAGGCCAATGCATTGGCGGCATCGATCAATGGCCGGCTCCTCTCGGCCATGTCCACGGAGCATCGCGAATGGATCGCCGTCGCCCAACGGCAGGCGAATTTGCTTGCCGCAGCGGCAAAGATCGAGTTTGAGGAAAACGAGCAGGCCAATCGCGCCGGGGGAAACGCCAAGCTCAGTGCCACACAACAGCAGTTGCTGGCGGTCCTGAGCAAGATCGCAGCCACGCAGGCCAGCCAGGCCGATCAAGCTTTGAAGACCCTCACGTCGCACCTCCAGCCCTGGATTGGTGCCGGTCATTACAAGGCTGCGGAGGACGCCTACGCGCAATTGCTCAAAGCCCTGCCCGCCACACAGCAGAAGATCGTGCGATTGGCGATCGCCCGGCTCTGGATCGAGCCGGTTCTCCAAGAGCACGCGCGGCTTACGCAAGCGGGACTGGCCCCTGCCCGGCAACTGGATCCGACGCTGCAGAAAGCGATCGAGGAGCTTTACACGCTGCACCAAGGGCTTTCCGAAAGCGACCCGCTGATCGTCGAGTTGCGAAACGTGTGGGATCAGGTCGTCAAACATTACGAGCAACTGGAGTACTTCGACGTTGCGGAGAATGCGTTGGCGGTCAAGGCTGCCCAAGCGGTGGCGTCAGCCGATGCGCATGCTCAGTTGCAGCTGGCGGGTCTTCGTGTAAAGCAGGCTCAACGCGAGTTGGATCGGCTCCTGAAACAGCACGATGCCGCTCGGAAGCTAACAATGACCCCGGCGTGGCAGGCTGCCATTGCCACCTATGAGAAGTTCATCACCGACTACCCCACCAGCCCGTTCATCGACCAGGCCACGTCCAGCCTGCTCGGGATCGCCAAGGTATTTCAGGATCGGCAAGCGTATGACGTGGCTGCGGGGCTTTATGCGGATATCTCGGTATTTGCCGCGAAGCAGAAGGTTCTCGCGCCAATCAATCCCGCCGGCGTGAGCGTTGCCGATCGCGCCGCAGTGGCCGCAGCCAGTACCCTGGATCTCAAAGCTCGCCAGGCGTTGGCGAAGACCTTATCCGAACGCAAGCCAGGTACCCCCCCACCGGCGAAGATCAGCGATGAATTTGTCGCGGCAATAGGAGCTTACAAAGAGTTCATCAAGTCGCGGCCCAACAGCCCGATTCTGGGCTCGGCGATTCGGCAAATCAGTTCCATCGCAAACGAATACGCCCAGGCCGATGCGTGGGATGCCGCCGGCAGCATTTACGCGGATCTGCTCGCGACGGGTTTGCCGCTTCGTGGAATCGAGCAGCTTGAGTTCTCGCTGGCTTCGTGTCAGCTCGGCAAGGCCATGCCGGAGCATGCCAGGCAAACGCTGGCCGCATTGATCGTCACTCCACCAGTTCCGGCATCGAGTGGAATGTCCGCAGGAAGTAGTGGTGGCATTGCTGGACTGGCCAGCGGGGATAGCGTAACCAAGGACGAGCTGGTCGCCGTTCCCATTACGCTCCCCAAGCCCACATTCGTGGGCGTACCCCACGATTTGCCCGCGATGGGCGTGATGGCCAAGTCGCAAGACGCCGCCAAGGCCGATGTCGCCGCCTCGGTCGCCATCAACCAGATCGAAGGCCGTCGCGCCGCCCAGGTCGCATCGCTCAGTGAATCCGCCCGGCAATTGCGATCCGATCTCGTAATCGATTCGAAGATGAAACCACAGGCCGAGCAAATCCCGGTCCTGTCCGAGGCGGAGCTGAAGCGATTGGATGGCATCCTCGACGGGACCTACAAGGCATTCACCGCTCTTCGAAGTAAATACTCGGCCTTGCCCATTGCGGATCAATCGCGTCGCGAGATCCTGCTCATGATTGCTCATTGGCGGAGCCTGCAGCAGTGGCAACGCAGTGCGGCGATGGCGCAGCGGTATCTTGCTGACAATCCCAATGATGCCGAACTGGCGGCGATGCGTTTGCAGATTGCCCATGACTACCTGACGTTCGCCGCCCAATTGCCGCAGCAGGTCGAGTCGCAGCAGGCAGTGCTTGCGGAGCTCGGCAAGCGGTTCGAGCAGGCTCGGGCGGAATTGGCGCGATTTGTGGCTGATTTCCCGGATCTGCGTGAGCCTCGCCAGCAGGCGCAGTGGGACATCGCCATGAGTTTTCTAATTCAGGCCCGTACTGTGGCAACGATGAGCCCGACGCTGGCGCGAGGGCAGTACGTTCGAGCGGCCCGAGAGCTGCAGCGCATCGCAACCCAGCAGCCGGAACATCCAAGCATTCCGAGAATTCCGCAGACGCTGGCGGAGATCGCGACGGAACTGGCCGGGCGAGCCTTCTTTGATGAGGCGCTGTTGGTCTGGAATGACCTGGCCAACTTCGATCCGATTTCGCCGCTGGCGCAGCAGGCGGCCCCGCAGATTGCGGCCACGTACCAGAACAACCTCAATCGCCCGCTTCGCGCGGTCGAAGCGTACCTGGAGATCAACTTCGCCCGTGGCGGGAGCGACCAGGCTTCGCAGAACGCCATCTTCCAGATCGGCTCGCACCTGAAGGATCAGAAGCGGTGGGTCGAAGCCCTCAGCGTCCTGGAGACGTTCGTCGATTCGTTCCCGCGGCATCCCAATGCCGGGCAGGCATTGACCCTGGTGGGGCAAATTCACCAGATCAACGAAGCCTGGCAGGATGCGATCACCGCCTATCGTCGGGTGATCAATGAATATCCCAGTGGCAGCTGGGTTCAGGAAGCCAAGTGGTCGATCGCGGAATGCACGATCAATCTCAGCCAGTGGCGTGAAGCGGTCGCCGCCTACGAGGCGTATGTTGCCGCCTATGCGAAGGACGGGCGGGTGGCGGAGGCCAATCGTCGCATGGGCATTCTCAAGGACCTCAGCCGCTACCAGACGTTGGTCGATGAGGCTGGGCAGCGGAAGAGCTTCGATGCGCAGTTCCAGATTGCCAGCATCATCCAGACGCAACTGGCCAATCCGCAGAAGGCGATTATCGAGTATCGCAAGGTGGCAACGAATTGGCCTCAAAGTCACCTGGCGGACGATGCCCTGTATGCCATCGGCACGCTCTACCTGAGCATGGGCGAGACGGACAAAGGTCGCGAATCACTCCTGAATGTCGCAATCAAATATCCCGACAGCAATCTGGCGGATGATGCTCTCTACCAGGTTGGCAAGAGCTATGAGGATGAATCGCAGAAACTGGCAGGCCTGACGCGTGGCGACACCGAGCAACTGGCACAGGAAACCGCCCAGCGACAGGCGTATGCGTTCGTGCGAGAGGCCCGCGATGCCAACCGCTTCCGGTCCAGCGAGCGGATCCAGTCGCTGAAGAAGGGTGGCAAGGCCGAGCAGGCGGAGCTCGAGGAAGCCAAGCAGGCCGGGAGCAATCTGGCCTGGTCCAGCGCCAACTTCGACATGGCGATCAACAATGCCGCCAAGGTGGTTCAGACCCTGACGGCGGCGCAGTTGGCCGACCGACAGGACAAGATGAACGCGGCGTTGCGTAAGGCGGTTGAGGGCTATGCCGCCGCCTCACGCGTTCCCGGGGCGGACAAGGCCGGCGATGCCCTTCTGCGAATGGCGGTCATCTATGATGAGCAGCTCAAGGATTCGCAGGCGGCACTCGCGGCATGGCAGGAGATCGTCCGCCAGTTCAGCGGCAATGCCGTGGCGGAAGAGGCATCGTGGCGCATCGCCCAGTACTACGATCGGGCGGGCAACTGGGGTGAAGCGGTCGAAGCGTACAAGGCGTTCCTGCGCAATTACCGCCGCAGTCCCAAGGCCGGGCAGGCCCAGTTCAGCATTGCCGAAGGGTACGAGCATCTGAACAAATGGGTCGAGGCAATGGATGCCTATACCAACTACCTCACCAACTGCCCCGACGGACCCCTGGCCGGGAAGGCCAAGGAGCAGATCAACTGGATCAAGACCTATCGGCTGTAGAGGCAGGGGTCGGGGGTGAGGGACAGGGGTCAGAAGGTTGAGGAGCTGTAGAGTGGGCCCAGCCCACCACGCGATAACGAAGGATTCTTCCATGCGTCTGATGAAAACCACGGCCGTCGTTGCTCTGACGATTCTCCCGCGGCTGGTCATTGCGGAAACGCCCACCACCGCGCCAACCACAAAGCCAACGCTCCCCCCCACCACTCAGCCCGTCGTCGTCCCGGCGATCCATCAACCCAACACCGCGAAAGCGGAGCTGCTTTTTGGCGAAGGCCGCGATGCGCTTTTCCGTCGCGATTATGAAACGGCCATCGCCCGGCTCACGCAGGCGGCCGCGGAGGATCCCGGCAAGGCCACTTACCGCCTGCACCTGGCTCGCGCTTACCAGTACGCCAGCAAACCCGCCGACGCGGAGAAGCTCCTTCGCGACATCCTCACCTCCAACCCCGACCATGTCGAAGCTGGCCAGCTCCTGGGGGAGATCTATGCCAGGCAGGGGAACTGGAAAGCGGTCGCATCGCTGCTGGAGC
>JBLNDH010000012.1:0-6905 GCA_050261455.1 Bacillota bacterium | reverse complement strand
TGCCTCCACCAAAAGCCTGTTGGTCTGATTCAGTGCATCCAATGCACTGCGTTCGTCATTGATTTCGCTCATGGTCCTGGCTCCGGAGTTGTGCCCATGGATCGGGTGCAAACTCATCCCTGGCCCCGGTCGTCGAGCGATGGTCCTGCGCTAACTGCTGCAGCACCGCCAGCCCTAAATGCGGCGGGCGCTGCACCGATTCGGCCCCCACCGCCGTCTTCAGCTCCTGGCGGCGGATCTCCTTGGCCTGCCCGTCCATGGGCAGGGGGACGATCCGCAGCGCGTCAGGCGGAGCGGCGGGCGGCGTGGCCTGCTGGGCCGCGATCTCCGCCAGCTGCTCCTGGGGGGTGAGAATCGAGGTCAGATTGTGCTCGTACACGTGCTTCAAGCTGCGATCGTAAATCGCCCGCTGGCGGTTCAATTCCGCCACGTGTTCCAGGGCAATCGGATCGCCATGCTGCCCGCCCACCTGGTTCATGTGAGCCAGGCAGACGAAGCGGTATTTCTCGTCATAGACGCGGATGGTGCGGATGTCGTGGGGATCGTAGCTGACCAGGACGGAGCGGCGGTTCTGCTTGTGCAGGGCCTTGTAGGGGGTCAGGGCCTCCTCGAACTGGCCGTAGCTGAGGGATCGGCCTTTGAGGGTCAGCATGATACCATTGCGGCCCACCGGCACCGGCTTGTGCCACTGCTGCAACAGCAGATCCAATGCCGCCGGATCGGCCAGCACCCGCCGGGTTGTGCACCACCGCCGCATCGCCTCATCGGGGCTGAGCCGCTCGCCGCCCTCCACCAGGTCATCAATGCCATGATCGCCGCTGGCGTTGTGGCCCTCGACAAAGCGGCCGAACCGCTGCTCGACCAGCTCGAAGCTGGGAATCAGCCGGGGATTATCCAGGACGAAGCCCAATCGATCGGGCCGGGCCTCGGGGGCGTTGCCGCAGTAGGTTTCGAAGGTCCGGCAGAACGCCTCCAAGGTGCGGTGCCAGCGTTCCAGGCGGGCCTTGCCGTTGGCGTTGAAGGGAATGGCGAAGTGCGCCCCGATCTGCAAGGCATTGAAGATGCCCAGTGTTCGGGGCTCATCCACCCGGCAGTCAATTCGCCGCCGGCGCTCCCGCTTGGTCTGCCCGCAGAACACCCACGCGGCGTAATCGCGGCCGTTGTCGATGGCGACCTCGTCCGGGCCGCCCAGGTTGCGCTCATCCAGCAGGGCATGCCGCAAAGCCGCGAGAATCGTCGTGCTGTTGGGATTGTCGCTGAGAACCCAGCCCATTACCCGCCGCGTCCGCCAATCCATCCAGCTCGTCAGCCAGGGCCGGATAATCGTCTCGCCCCACCGGCACCACAGATTGGCTTGCCAATGGTCGCTGATCCACCGCTCATTGGCCTCCCAGGCGTCTGTCGCCTGCGCGATGTAGGGCCGCAGGGTCTGCCGCCAGCGTTCCGGCTGGCGATGGCGGAGCTGCTTGGCGGGCGGAATCCGCTGGTCCCGCTGCGCGTAGCAGCTCTTGAGCGTGCACCAGCTCCAGCCGTTCTGTTGGGCCAGCTCGTCCACCGCCTGCCAGCACTGTTCCAGCGAGGGCTGGTTTTCGTGCAGGTACAGATCCTCGAACGCCTTCCACGCCCGCGGATCGTCGCCGCATCGCTTGTGCACGCCGCGGTTGTCGATGAGTTTCACCGTATCCGCGGGCCGCTTGTAGAGCTTCTTCCAGGCGTAGAGCTGGCTGCGGGAGATCCGCAGCGGCGGGAAGTCCGCCTGCAGGGAGGCGATGAGGGCCGGCAACCAGATGCTCACGTCGCCCTTTTCGGTGACCAGGGCGCGATTGAATCGCTCCACGCAGGCCCGCCGCTGCAAGGCCCCGATGCGCTGCCGCTCGCTGTATGCCGACAGGTCCGGCTCCTGGTACTGCTCGCCGAACCCGCCGCCCAGGAGGCGGGCGTCAAAGTCGCGGCTGATGAACCAGCGGGGCTGGCCACCCTCGGGGGGCGTGGCGTAGAACGCCAGGCCGCGTTGGCTCAGATCCACGCGGCAGCGGCGGGTGAGGCTGTCGATGTTCAGGCCCAGCTTCGCGGCTGCCTCGGCGGCCGGCACGACCGCTTGCCAGTCGAAGCTTGCCGGGGCGAAGTTGTGCAAAGCCAGTGCGGTCATGGTCTACTCAAACATCGCGGCCGGCAGTTGCCGAACCGCCTCGCGGTGTTGCCGGTACAGGTGATTGCCCAAGTCGCGAGAGCTCTGCTTGGCCTTGCCGCAGAGGCGACACAGCCAATGGTTCTGTTGTCCCCGCTCCGCCCGCTCAGCCAGCAGGTGGCAGCGGCGGCGGGTTTCCTGGTTGTCCGGCAGCCCCGCCGTCCCCAGCTTCGGCCGCAGGTTCGTCAATTCTGCCTCGGCCGCCTGCAGCTGGTGTTGGGCCTCGCTCAGCTCCTGCGCCAGCTGATGCAACGTCGCCGCCGCCTCCGGGCCAGCCCCGGATTCCTCGCCCGTGGCGTTGGCGTGCCCCGCGGGACACAGCAGCGGCTGCCGTGCCTGGATCATGCGGGCCCACAGCGGCACCGCCACCGCAAAGGGGGTATCGCAAGTGCGGCAGATCAGCAGGCGCAGCGGCACGGCTGCGGTGATCGTCACGGAGATTGTGGGGGTGTCATCACTCATTAACCGCTCTTCGAATCGCCAAAAACGGGCGATTGAACGTCAGGGCCCCTGCCAGGCTCGCCCCGGCGTCCGAAGGCTCGGATCGACCGCCAAGTCGATCCGACGGCCTTCCGTGGCCCCAGGGCGACGGGAAAGCGGGCAGGGTGCTAAACAGGGGAGGCCGCCGCTTCGCGGCCGCCAGCGGCACCGTGATTTTCGCAAACTGCCGGCCCGCATCCTGCGAGCCCTGCAGCGCGTTGGCCTTCCCGCAGCCGGGGCAAAACAGCCGCCGGCCGGTGTCCCGGCGATGCTGGAACATCGCCTTGGCGACGGCAAACGTGCACCCGCAGCCGCTGCAGGTGAGAATCCGCAGGCGCAAGAACGCATCGCCGGCGCTGGGGGGATCGGAGGCGCCGGGGGTATCGGACTCGGCCGGGTTCGTCTTTGCACTATATATCGCGACGCCGGCCGCCGCCATCACCTGATGGGCTGTCTCGCCGCCCTTGGCGGCGTTACTGTTTGGTTCTGGGTTCACTGTCCCTCCTTGGCTGGGCCCTTCAAGTCCGCCAGCAACTGGCGCAGGAAGCTCACCTCCGCCGCGTTCTGCAGGTTTATCCCGATGTGCACCACCACCCCGTAGTGCCGGAACGTGGCCCCTTCCCCGTGATCCTGCCCCCAGAATACCTCGCGCCCGCCGTGGACCGGGTCGAGCCCGATCACCAGGGCCGCGGCCTGCAGCGTCCGCAGCAGCCGATGTTCCCTCTCCGGCGAGGCCGCCACCGCTTCCCGCAGGTGGCTCAAGCTCACCGATTCCGGCCCGCCCAGCAGGTAATCGTTGGCATCCGGCCAGATTTTCCGGCGTGTGCGTCCCATCGGCTCCTCGCTTCCCTGCCGCTATGCCGCCTGTCCCGTTCCCTGTGCACCCTGCAACAACCCTCGCGATGCAAAGTGCAGCACCCTCAACGCCTCGCCGCTCAGCAAATCGATCGCCGCGTGGATTTCCTGGCGCAGGTTGTCATCGGGGTTGGTTCGCAGCGGAACCCCTTCCTCCGGAGACATGCGAGCCCAACCCTCAAAGAGCACGCCCGCATCCACCTTCAACGCCGCCATCAGCCCTTGACTGGCACGACGTTGCAGCCGCGTTTTCGGAACGGGAGACGCAATCGCCTGTTCTGCCGAGGTCACGCCAAATCCACCGGCGGACGCTAGTTCTTTGGCAGTGCGATAGCCCATCCGCAGGGCCCGCCGCCGTATCCACTCGCCCCAGCACAGGCCGTGTGTGCTATTCCCATCGATTCCGTTCGGGGTTTCACCTTCAGACATGGCCTACTCCCTTCCCTGCACCAACCCCTACGCCACCGCCTCCGTAGGCAACTCGGGCGCCGACGACGTTTTGGACTCCTCGAGCTTGGCTTCGATCTCCTCGCGGGGTATCCCCAGGGTCCGAGCCAAGCGTACGAGGTTGTGAGCCCGGATCGGTGGGCACTGCAGACGCTTCCACCTAAAAAGTGTGGGAATGGGGATACCGGCACGCCGGCAAAACTCAGACCGCGTAAGCCCAGTGTCCTCGACCGCTCGCATAAGCCACTGGCCGAAGTGAAGAGTGTTTTGCATTGCGGGCTCCGTTTCAGGGTAATCAATCAATGCGCATACACGTTATTATACGATCATAATCGTGTCAATAGGCTTATTATCGTTTTTTGGCATTGTCCAATCTCGTCGGGTATGATCCGTCTCGTGAACTTCACGGAGAAACTCAGACGTCTGACAGAGGACAGGAATAAGGCCGAGCTTGCCAGGAAGGCCGGCCTCAAACCTACTACTATCAGCGATTACGTCTCCAAGGAGTACGTTCCGCGAGCTGACATCGCATTGAAGATGGCCCGCGTTCTGGAAGTCCCAGTCGATTGGCTTATTGACGACTCACGGGATTGGCCCCCGCCCAAGGCAAACGACAAGGCTTCCGTGCGAACTCTATCGGACTTGGACCTGATGCGGGAAGTCTGCTACCGCTACCGACTCAAGGCCGTGCAACTCTGGCAGGATCTGAAGGAAATCGAGACTATTGACTGGATTTCCGTAGCCAAGGCCTTGCTCAACCAGCCCATTGATGCACCCCCGCCACAATCGTTAGCCAAGCCCCTACGACTGGCAAAGTCCGACGTCACTTGGATTCAACTGACGTTTTACGATCCATCATCAATGGCCTCGCAGTATCGGGGGGAACTGCCTGGCGACGACATCAGCGATGAAGAGTTGCAGGCAACAGTACTGATCAAGCGTGCCCAGTCTCTGAGAAAACAATTGCCGGGCTTCGAGGCCATTAACGACTGGGGGGCGATGAGACTGGAATGGGAGATGCACCCCAACAACCGTGCCGATGTTGATGCATGGCGAAGAAGTGTGCTCGCCCAACTCGACCTCATCGAGCAAAACCGCGAAGCCAAGGATTCTAAAGGGGGCCATGAGCCCACGCGCACACGAAAGAGGGGCTAGAGCGTCGCGAGGTACGAACTGAGAACCGATAAACTCACCCTTGCCACAACGGCCTCGCCATGCCATAATCCTGCCCGTCGATGCACTGGGGCGGGCCGCCCCCGATGCGGCCGAGAGGAGCTTGAGCGGACTGTCAGTGACCGGCGAACTTCGTTGACTCGTCACTCCCACTCCGCTTGAGCTGCGCCACGGATGGCTGCTTCCCCGGCTCAAGCTTCGACCTCCTCCCCGTACTTCTCGGCCCGCCCATGCCCCGCCGCCGGCGTGGAGCGCCAGCTGCTGCGCGAGGCCCGCCTGCTCTCTCCGCCGCCCACCGTCCAGCACACCGTTCCCCAGCTGCGTCAGGTCGTTCAGCTCTTGTTGCTGTGCACCAGCACCGCCGAACGCCAGCTCGTCGGCTGGTACGGCTTCCACAAGCTGCCCCACCGCCAGGCGGCGGCAGAAGCGGGCCTGACCGAGCAGAAGGCCCGGGAGACGCTCGATTCCCTGCGCCTGCGGGCGGCACGCGCCGAAGCGCGGCAACAAAGTGAGCGGCGCTTGGCCCGCTGGGACCGCGTCCATTCAGGCACTCCGAAGAAGGCCCCTCCTGTGACTTCGGAGGGGCCAACCGCCCCCGAGACACCCCTCAGCCCGCCGCCGGCACAACCGGACGACGAGATGCAGGAGCAACGCAGCTAAGGAGAGCCCCATGGGAAGACCGTTCAATCAACCTTTCCCGTCGCGTCCGCAAGCTTATCACTCCCACCCGCGAACAAAGGCGGACGCCAGCGAACGTTCCGCCTTTGAGCGGCTGCAGGGCGGCTTGGAACAGCGGCCGGTCCCGGAAACGCTGCCGGTCCCGGCGCCGGTGGGGGACGGCGGCAAGCCCGCCCACCAGGAGCCGCTGGACCCCCGCGAGCTTTCGGCCTTCGAGCGGCTGCACCGCGGCTTGGAACAGCGGCCGGTCATGACGCCCTCGGGCCAGCCGACCGCGAGATGAGGATGCAAACCCCCTGCGAACGGGGGTCAAAGGAGCCAGGATGTCCGAGTTGATCAGGAAAATCGTGATGGACCGGGAGGCCGCCTCGCTGAGCACCTGGCGGCGTTACGCCGAGTTGCTCCTCGATGGCGTGGACACCCCCGAGGAAATCGAGGAGATGCGCCGGCTGATGCCGCTGCTGAGCAAACGTCCCGAGGACTTGGAACCCGATCGCCAGATCCTGCTGAAGGTGCAGAGCCTGCGCCGGAGCATCCGCGACGGCCGGGCGGCGACCGAGGCCATCGACTCGGCCAGCCAGGCGCGGGAGGCCTACGTCGCGGAAAGTCGCCGCCTTTTCGCCGAACGCGAGAAGGGCCTGCAGGAGCATCATCGCCTCGTGGCCCAGCACCAGGAGCGGGACGCCAAGGCCCGCCAGGCCATCGCCACCCTGAACGAGCTGCGTCAGAAACACGCGCAACTATTGAACCATGAGCCCGAGGCCACGGAAAAGGACCTGACTTAGGCCCGCCCACGGGCGCGACCCGATCGAAACGCACCGCAAACCATTGCTCCGCCCGCCGGCGGAGAGGAGACGACCATGGGTCTGAATGAGTTGAGCGCAAGTGACCGACAGAAGGCGGTCCAGGACGCCTGGGATAATTACGTCCGGCTGCGGGACGCCAACACCCCAAGCGCCGAGGTTGCTGCGACCAAGGACAATCCGCCGTCCTGCGTGTTGGATCCGGCGAAGATGACCGACAAACAGTTCGCGGCGGTTTTCCTCCCCAAGGTTCCGGGATCGCCGCTGGCGTAGACGAAGCT
>JBLNDH010000011.1:0-5737 GCA_050261455.1 Bacillota bacterium | reverse complement strand
GGAGCCTGCCCCAGCGGCTGATCGCGGCCGTGATGGCCTTCGGCAGCGGCACCCTGATCTCCGCCCTCTCCTTCGAGCTGATGAACGAAGCCTACAAACGAGGTGGGTTCGACTCCACCTCCATTGGCTTTGTGGGCGGCGCAGCAGTCTACACGGCCGCCAACTGGTTCCTGGCCCGACATGGCGCGAAGCATCGCAAGCGATCCGGCAATCAACAGCCTTCGGAAAAGGACTCGCCCGGCAGCGGCTTGGCCATCGCGGTCGGGGCCTTACTCGACGGTATCCCTGAGTCGGTCGTCATCGGCACCACCATGCTGGCCGGAGGCACGGTGAGCTGGGTTGCGGTCGTCGCCATCTTTCTGTCCAACCTTCCCGAGGGGCTGTCCAGTTCCGCGGGGATGAAGAAAGCCGGCCGATCCGTCGCCTACGTATTCGGAGTCTGGCTGGCCATTGCCGTCATCAGCGGTATTGCAGCTTGGGCGGGCTATGCCATCTTCGGCCACTTCTCTGCCGACGTGATCGCCGCCACAACAGCAGTCGCGGCTGGTGCAATTCTGTCGATGCTCGCCGACACCATGATCCCGGAGGCCTTTGAGACTGCACACGACTTTGCGGGCCTGATCACCGTCATCGGCTTCCTGGTGGCCTTTGTACTCAGCAAACTAGGCGGCTGAGAGGGACATACGGGCAGGCCCGAACTGGTCATACTCACCGGTGTCCTCGACTTCGGGCTGGCGCTGATCCACATCCTGGGCGGCCGGCTGCGTTTCCTTGATGTGATCCCCCGCAGCCGCTGACTCTCCGGTGCCAGCGGGGTATCGGTCGCGTATGTTTTCGTGCACATCCTGCCCGATCTGGCCGCCAGCCAGGAGATGATCCGCGCCGCGGTCGAAAGGTCATTGGGCTTCTTGGAGCATCACGTCTATCTGTTGGCGCTGTTGGGCCTGATGATTTTCTATGGCCTGGAAACGCATGGCCAAGCAGTCGCGGGCCGCAGGTGGCCAGCGAGGCGAAGGCGACGTGACTAGCCCTCATGCTCCGTCGCCTCAAGCCTGACTGAGCCTTGTTCCTAAACAGGCTCTAAGATTCGGCTTGAAGTCTTTCGCTGTGAGAATGCGGCGTGGAGGCTGTTTGCGAAACATTACTAGATGAGCAGCCAACTCCACCCGGCGGCGCAGTGTTACATGGCTACTTGGAACGGCGAGCCCGTGGCCTTCATCGCCATGATTGCCAACTTCGGCCACAAAGGATTCTGGCGGATCAGCCGCGTGGTCACGCTGCCTGACTACCAGGGGTTGGGACTCGACACTCGCCTGGCTGAGACGGTGGGCGACATCTACCGCGAGCAGGGCAAGCGGGTGACGATACTCGCTTCCCACCCGGCCATCCTCCGTCACCGCGAGAAGTCGCCGCTGTGGCGGCTGACCGGTGTATTCAAGAACGGGAAGGCGGGTCACACTGAGAAAGATCGTGGTCAGAAGCGGGTGGCATCGGCGGGTCGCTCGGTGGTGAGCTTTGAGTAGGTCGGGGCCAGATGAGCTTCTCCCGCCGATGCTCGATCCGATTGTGGCACCGACGGCATAGGGTGACCAGATTGGCGTCCTGATCCGGTCCGCCATCTCGGACTGCAATCAGGTGATGTACGTCGAGTTGGACGCCCCTGGGATCGAGCTCCTTCCCTGCCCGCCGACAACGAACACACCGGAAACCATCGCGGGCCTTGATCCGGCTTCGTCGCTCGCGACTAATGCGCGTGGGGTCGTAGGAGCGGCCGCCTCGGTAATTGGGGTTCTTTGACCCCATCGTGCGGGCGACCTGGGCACAGCGTCGGTGGAACCGGCCCCAGCCTCGTCGAATTGCGCAGGATCGCACGAGGATGGACCGACCACACAGTTCGCAATTGCGTCGAACCAGCTTCTCGCCCACGTAGTGTTGGACGCAGATCCAGTGCTTTCAGCCCTAGCCAAGTGTGGTCGAACCGAAGATGCAATGATGCGTCGTGCGACTCGATCATTTGACTACCGCCCTTGGGCTGCGTGGTCATACTCCCCAACGCGTCGGAACCGGCACTGTATTACGAGGGTATGCCCGCTCCATATAGGAGTGCGGCTGGAGGTCATGACAATGCGCCATCTGATGGCTTGCGTGGGGCATCGACTGTGCTTCCCCGCGCGAAGGCCATGGCAGGCGGCAATGAAGCGCCGTATTGACGTCCGGCGAGAGGAAGCGACAAGATTTATGACAAAGATGATGATGACACTGCTGCTGGCGATGGCTATGGCGGGCGAAACGCTGCAGGCGGCCGCTGCGGCAAAGGACGCAAGTCCGAATGCGGAAGAGGTCATCGCATTCCCCAATGATCCTTCTGTCGTTAATGCTCAGCGTGATCTGGGGGCCAAGGGAGACGGCCTGGCCGATGACACCGACGCCCTCCAGAAAGGCCTGGATATCAGTTGCGGCATCAACGCGAGGCAAACCAAAGTGCTCTTTCTGCCCAGGGGCAGCTATCGCATCACGCGAACCCTGGTGGTCAAGAACGCACTTGGCCCCTGGCTCTATGGGGAATCGCGCGACGGGACCATTATCCGGCTGGCCGATGGAGCCAGCGACTGCAACTCGGTCCTTCGCACCCATCCTCGGGAAAGCGGCAAGACCTCGGCCGACTGGTTCATGCGCAACATCCGCAACCTGACCATCGATGTCGGGAACAACCCCAACACCGATGGCATCCGCTACTACGCCACCAACTCCGGTATCCTCAAGAACATTCGTGTCATCGGCCACGGCAAGATCGGCATCAATGCCGGCTTCCTCGAACAGAGCGGGCCCAACCTCGTTCAGGATGTCACGATCGACGGCTTCGAGACCGGCATCCTCACCCAATGGATCTGGGGCGAAACGCTTTCCCGCGTCACGATCCGCAACTGCCGCAAGGAAGGCCTGGTCGTCATCGCGAACGCTGTTGGGGTCGAGGACCTGGTGGTCGAGAACACGCCTCTGGCCGTCCGCTGTGATATTCCCAACAACTGGCCGCATTGGGGCGGCGTGATTGCCCTGGTCGGCGGGCGGTTCACCGGCGGGAATCCTGACGGCCCGGCCATTCTCAATGAGAGCGTGCTCTATGCCCGCGATGTGAAGACCCAGGGCTTCAAGATGGCCCTGCAGAGCTCGACCAAGGCCGGCAACATCGCCGGCGCGGACATTGACGAATACTCATCCCATGAGGTCAAGAAGCTGTTCGACGCGCCCGATCGTTCCTTAAGGCTGCCCATCCAACCCGAGCCGAAGCTCGCCTGGGAGACAGATCCCTCCCAATGGGTGTGCATCAATGACTTCGGAGCGATTCCCGGCGACAACAAGGACGACACCGCCGCCATCCAGAAAGCCATCGATGCGGCTGCCGCGGAAGGCAAGACCACTGTCTACTTCCGCGGCGTCGGCGGCGGCGACCCCAACTGGTACAACCTCAACGGCGAGGTCCGCATCCACGGCAGCGTGCGCCATATCCTGGGCCTGGGTTTCGGTCGCGTGCTGGGCGCAAGGGAGAGCGCTGGGGGGCGATTCATTATCAGCGATGACTCGGCCCCGATCGTCAAGTTCCAGAACATCGATTCATTCGGCGGCCCGCCGGCGACCGTCGAGAATCGCTCGGCTTCCCGCACCATGGTCGTTGAAAGCTGCGGCGTCACCATTGTCGGCAATGGCGGCGGCGACATCTTCGCGACGGATTGTCCGGCTCACGTCCACCTGCAAAAGCCGGGACAGAAGCTCTGGGCGCGTCAGCTCAATCCCGAGGGCACTTCCGATGCGGGAATCGTCACGAACTGCGGGGGCGACCTGTGGACGCTGGGCATCAAGCACGAGGGCGAGGGCGTTCGCTACAGGACCGAGAAAGGCGGCCGCACGGAGATCCTGGGCTTGTTCTGCTACGACCCGGGCAACCTGAAGAAGGACGATGTGAGGCCCATGTTCGACATCGATAACGCCTTGATGTCCATCGCCGGCCTGCGTGAGATCACCTTTGGCGGCAGCACGTATCCGGTCAAAGTCCGCGAGCGCAGAGGCGACGAGACGCGCACGCTTGGCGTGGACCGTGAAGGCGGCTGGATCGGCTGGTCGCTTTACAGCGGGTCGCAGCAGTCCGGCAGGTGAGTAACGCAACAGGAGTGAACGTGCGATGAGATGCAGCATACTCAGGAAAGGTGTTCTTGTTTTCTTCCTGGCTTCAATGCCTGCTCTGGCCTTTGGCGTGACGGTGGACAGCACCGCCGCTCTCGTCGCTGCCGTGCGGGACGGGGCCGAGGGCACAACGATTGAGATCGCCGCAGGAACCTACGAGTTGCAGGGCCCGCTGGAGCTTAAGACTCGGATGATGCTCAAGGGCGCTGGCATCGACAAAACAATCCTCACCAATGCCGCGGGCTGGAAACCTCCTACAAAGACACTCCCCGACCCGGAAATGAAGACCGACGGCATGGACACGCGCGCCTATCTCATCCGCATGCAGGACAACGCCGCGGATGTTACCGTCTCGGACCTGACGCTCCGCGGGCCGCAGTTGCACGGAGCCATTTATGCCTGGAACAACAAGAACCTCCATCTGCATCACCTTCGCATCCAGGACACGCTCTGGTCGGGCATCCGGACGTTTCTGATGCGGGAGGCAAAGATCCACGACTGTGAGTTCATCGACGCCGGCGGCCGGTGGGATCGCGGCCAGCCGGGCGTCAAGGGCGGCATCACGGGAGGTGGCATCTTCGCTATTTGGATGGCCGACTGCGAGATCGCCGATAACCGTTTCGTGCGCACGCAGACCGGTCCGGCAGATGAGTTTTACGGGATCAAGGCGCGCCAGGGTAAACGCTGCCGCATCCACCACAACACGATCGAGGCGAACTTCTCGATCGAGATGCCCTTCGAGGGAGACGAGGATGTGGAAATCGATCACAACGTCTGCCACGGGACCATTTCCATTCCCAAATATGCGGGCGGTCCGGTGCCCAAGAGCGGCCGGACGTTTCACATCCATCACAACTGGTTCCGGGACAGCTATGCGATTGAGTTCGTCCGCAACGGTGTGGAGATCGACCATAACCTCTTCGACTTCGACGTGAAGAGGGATCATGGGAATCTGATCTCAGGGTTTGGGCAGGTTGCGGCGAAGGGGCCGGCGAGCTTCCATGACAACCTCGTCAGCAACCCGGGGCGGGGGGTGATTTGGATCAACGAGGTCTACAACAACCTGGAGATCCGCAACAACCACATCATCGCCCACACGACCGTGACGCCGCGCAAGGACGGCCTATTCGGGTTCGATCCCGCCTGCGATTTCAAGACGATCGTGGTTCGAGACAATGTGATCGAGTGCCAGGGCGAGAGCCGGCCGCTGCTGCGGTGCAAGGAAAGCTATGGGGCGGTGATTGAGAACAATCAGCTCACGAACATCTCGGATACCGAGCGTTATGCCAATCCGAAGGGCGAAAGACGGCCGGGGCTTGTGGAACCGCTGAAGTTCGAGTGCGGTGTGCATGGAGAGTTCACCGTCGATGGGTGGCAGGCGGTGCGGAGCAAGTAGGGGCGACTGGGAGCACGGCATCCCATTGCAGCCAAGAGGAAGGCGGCTGAGGCTGCATTAACGATTGTGCACTACGCGCAATCGTTAATGCAACAGACTGGGTGTTCGACTGTATGGGTTAGCACGGCCAGCTTGTGAGTTGGGCCATGGACTCACGCCGCG
>JBLNDH010000010.1:0-4990 GCA_050261455.1 Bacillota bacterium | reverse complement strand
GAAGGTGATTTGCTCGGCACCCTTGGCGCCGACAATTTCGATCGTGTCATTGGCGCCCAGAGCGGCGGCGGGGCCGGTGACATCGGCCTTGGCAGCGGCGGTGGTGACCGCGACCACCACGGCCACTTTCTGACCGTCCGGAAGACGGGCGCCGTTGACGCGAATGTTGTCGAAGTTGGCAGGAGTGGCGGCGCTGGTGGTGTAGGAGTAGGTGCCGTCCAGCAGCTTCATGCCTTCGAAGGACGTGCCCTTGGCAATGCGGTTGATGGTGCTCAGAATCGAATCGACCTGCAGCTGGTTAGCTTCCAGCTCTTCCTTACTGAGGCCGCCCGTATTCGCGGTCTGACTGACCAGGCCTTGAACCTCCGTCAGCAGGGAGCTGATTTCGTTGAGACCGCCTTCCGCAGTACCGATCAGGTTGCTGGCACGTTCGGCGTTGTCGATGGCCTGCGTGAGGCCGGCTTTTTCGGCGCGAAGGTTTTCACTGGCGATGAGGCCGGCAGGGTTGTCGGAGCCCTTGTTGATTCTCAAGCCCGTGCTGAGCCGCTCCAGGTTCGTATTCAGGGCGTTGTTGTTCTTGTTCAACACGCGCTGCGCGATCAAAGACGTGACGTTGGTGTTAATTCTGCTCATAAAGTCTCTCCGTGACCAACCTCGGGGACGCCCCGAGGCGTTGTTACGCGACTCAGCGGTTCTGCGGGCCGCTAAGACGCTTCATTCCCTTGAAAGGCCTTGAAGCTGGCGGGTCAGGGTACGCTCCTCCAGCAGCCTGCGGGAAGCGGGGTGCTTCCCTGTTTGCCCATGCGCAAACCTCCTTTTCCACAAATCCTGAGCGCCGCCAACATGCAACGGCGCCGCGGCGAATTCTGCTGTCGTATCGACGCCGGAGAGGGGGTGACTTTAGAGAGGATGAGTTTCGTAATCGCCTGCGCCACCGATGTTTTCCGCGCATTTCGGAGCACGCGCGGCGGCAGGAGCCAACCAGAGATGGCCGGCGGTTATTATCAGACGTGAGCGGATTTGACCGACCGAAATCGGCGGCGGCGCGCTTTTAGGACGTCAAAGCCAGAAGGTCGGGCCGAGTTCTCGGACGTGCGAGAACAGATCGGTCCGCGGCTGCGGGATTATGGAGGTCGGGATCGCTATTGCTGTAGCAACGAGAGCACCGTTTGCGGGGTTGAATTGGCCGTAGCGAGCACGGAGGTGCCAGCCTGGGTCAGAATCTGGGCGCGAGTCAGGTTCGAGGTCTCCTCGGCAAAGTCGGCGTCCCGGATCGAGCTTTCGCTGGAGGTCACGTTCTCCAGAGCGATGTTCAAGCTGTTGATGTTGGTCTGCAGCGCGTTCTTCTCGAAGGCGCCAAGCTTGCCGCGCAGGACCGCCACCTGGCGGATGGCCCGCTCGACGATTCTGCTGGCAGAGGAGGCGCCGTTGTTGATCAGCGAGGCATACCCGCCGGTCACGATATCGCTGAGGAAGCCGACGTCGGCGTCACCGAGGTTGCTGGCGGCGACGGACTGAATGCCCAGGCTGATCTGCTGGTTGCTGGAGACCTGGGGCCCGAGCTGGAACTTGGCGCCGCCGCCGATGATGTTGAAGCTGCTGGTCCCGGAGGAGAAGCTTTCGTCGAGCGTGAGCTCCAGATCCATGCTGGTCGTGTTCAGCTTGATGTTCAGGCCGTCGCCGACGGTGAGAGCGCCGTTGATGGTGGCCAGCGCATCGACGCCGATAGCGCGTTTCCGGGCTGCGCCGGTGCTGTCGACGGTATTGAAGGAACCGTTGCGCGCCTGAATGGAGACGAAACTCTTGGAACCGTAATCGGCGCTCTTGAAGGTGATGCCGGAGGCGGCGTTGGCGCTGTTGATCAGTTCCACACGCACGCCGGTGGAGTCGGTGATTCGGTTGACGGCATACGCGATGGCGGAGGCATGGGTTCCGCTGGTGAACGTCAGCACATCGACGCCCTCAGTGCCCTTGATCTCGAGGGTGATGGAGGAGGCAATGGAGCTGGTCTGGAACTGCAGGGAGGCCTGTTGGGCGGCGGTGAGGACTTGGACCTGCACGGGCACAGTGGGATTGGTGCCGAAATTGGCCTGGGTGATGTGCAGCGCGTTGATGTCGGTGGCGTCGACGCCGCTGGTGACGTAATCGAGGCTGCCATTGAGCAGGTTGAGGCCGGCAAACGTCGCGGTGTTGCTGATGCGGGTGATGCTGGCAACCGCCGAGTCGATCTGCAACTGATTGGCCTCGATCTCGTCCTCGGACATGGCGCCGGTGTTGGCGGCTTCAACGACGAGTTCCTTGATGTTCAGCAACAGCGAGGCGACCTCGCCGAGGGAGGCCTCGGCGGTGGAAATGACGTTGCTGGCGCGTTCCGAGTTGTCGATGGCCTGTTGAATGCCGGCCATTTCGGAGCGCAAGCCTTCACTGGCGATCAGGCCTGCGGGATCATCGGCGCCGCGATTGATCCGCAAACCGCTGGATAGTCTTTGGAGTGTGTCATTCAACGTCCGCTGCGACTTGGCCAAGCCGCGTTGGGCCGAGAGGGCGGAAACGTTTGTGTTGATACGGGCCATACCAATCCTCCATGATTGTCGATGGCTGGGGCGGGGCACTTACCCCGTCGGAGGGCTCCAGTCCCTGGAACCCAGGAGCACAGACTTCGGCCGGCCAATGGCGCGGACGTAGCCGGGGCGAAACGGCAGCCCCACTAAGGCTTCTTGTCTTCCTTCTTCTCTGCTTTCGGGGCGATCTTTCCAAGACCCGAAAGATCCTCGGGTTTGACCTGGGCCGCCTCCCGGTTTTCACGCCGGATGGCGTCGTATACTTCCTTGCGATGGACGCTGATCTCCTTGGGGGCGTTGATCCCCAGACGAACCTTGTCGCCGCGGATATCCACCACGGTGACCTCGATGTCGTCGCCGATCATGATCGTCTCGTCGCGCTGACGGGACAGCACCAACATGGGGGCTCCTTCCTGGGCAAGGGGCCTGAACCGTTCCAAGCCCGCTTGGTACGCGATACTCCAACTCGCGCCGCATGGGGGCTCTTACATATTATAGCCACGCCCACGCGATACCTGGTGCGAAAGTTCTGCCAATTCCGCCCGGTCAGGCCGATTTGGCCAGCGGGACTTCCGCCTGGAGCCGCAGGAGGGGCTGCCGCGTCGTCCACTTCTTGTCGTTGAGCACAACTTGTTCACCCAGCCGGTTTTGCGCGTTGACAACCAGGGGCCCCTGCAGGTTGCCGGTGAGCCATTGGCCCACCTTGTTGCAGATCACGAAGACCTGGCTGTAGCTCATGTCGGTCAGCGCCAGTTCCTGTTGGGTTTCTTCTTTCAAGGCGAACTGATAATCCTTGAAGAAGATGCTGGGGTCCGTAACCACGAACGCCAGGCTCGGCTCATCCACCGACTGGAGCCAGAAGAAGTAGTTCTCCTCCCCAGTCTGAATCAGCGCGAAGCGCTTGTGCTCGGGGAAGCCGAGCAATCCCCTCGAGAAGGTGATAATGCGCTCATCATTCACCTCCATGCGTCCGAAACGTGTGGTGTCGATAACCATGCGAACTCCATTTCTGCAGCGGCCAGAGGCCGCTCACGTCTCCGCGGCATCCACCGCGAGACACTTACCCGATCCACCGGGACTCGGGCCCTCGTGCGGATCAGACCAACAACCTGGTGGCACAGGGCCACAACGACACAACCACGGCAACTCCGCCGTTAGCGGCTCCGCCGCTTCCAAGCTTCGCGGCCCAGATCCCTGGACAGGGTGCCTGGGTCCCTTCGCGCCCGCAGCCGGATATCTTCCTGATCTCCAGCCCGGTCTGGCGACGCAACTCGGTGTCGCCGCGAAGCTCCTGCCGAGCTTCGCTGAGTCGGGCGTCGGGTTCCACCGGACGATCCGAATCCTCGCCGCATCCCGCGGCGGTTGGCAACTTGGAGGCGGGCTTCCAGCCGGCCTGGGTCGAAGTTGCCGCTGTCGTGATTCCCGGCACCTTCGGGCGCTTTAGCGCCGATTCTGCGCCGGGCAGCAATCTTTGTTGCGCAGTGACCGCATTTATTGTGTCCTATAGCGTTACTACGCATGTCTGCCACACTCAGTACAAACCGCGTGCCAAATCCGCGGGCCTACGCGGCCTATCCGAGGAAATCCAGCAGGCTCAGGTTCAACAGCTTTCCCGTAGTCTGCAAATTCGCCTCCAGCGCCGTCTGCAGCGTCGAAAACTGCGTGATGGCGCTGGTGTAATCCGTGTCTTCCAGCGTCGAGAGCAATGTCTCAGTTGCCAGATTCTGATCTTCCAGACGCTCCTGGCGCGATTCCAAGTCATTGATACGGGCGCCGACGTACCCGTTGATGCGCACCACCCGGGTCTGATCGGCGTGCAGGGCCTCGGCGGCTTCGGTGATGCCGGGTTGATCGTTGCGCATGAGTGCATCACGCAGCTTGGCCAGGTTGCCGAAGATGCCCGACGCGTAGACGGGATCCACATCTTTGCCCGTCAGCACGTCGCCGGTGCCGCGGCCGGCGATGCCCAGGTCCTGGGCGGCCAGGGACGCGTTCAGCGCCGTGACGCTCAGATCGCTGGTGGTGGCACCCGTGGAGTCGGTCAGGACGATGCCGTTGCCGGTCGTTGCAAAGCTGGCGGTGACCCCGCCGCCGGCGTCGGCGGCGTTGATGGCGTCGATCACGTCTTGGATCGTATTCAGACCACTCAGTTCCACCGAGAATTGCGTGCCGTCGCGCCGGGTAATCTGGATATCCGCGCCATCGAGGGTGCGGACGCCTTTGCCATTGTTCAGCTCGCTCAGAGGGGTGTTGGGGTGGAAACTGCGGATGCCCAGGTCCGCGGCGGTGGTCCCGCCGTTTTCCGCGATGCTCATTCCCATACCCTGGACGGGGTTGAGCACATCGAGGCCGGTTCCTTCCGCGTTGATGCGCGCCAACACGCCGGCTCCCGAGTCGTTGATGGCATTCATCAGATCCTGGACGGTGTT
>JBLNDH010000009.1:0-4586 GCA_050261455.1 Bacillota bacterium | reverse complement strand
GCGGGCGGAGAAGTTTCGGTAGTTTTTCCAATCACCCATGATTTTCCAGTCGAGACGTCCGGTGATGCCGAAATGAGCGTTCGCCGCCGAATCGGTGGGTGTGTCGGTAAAAGGGGTATTGAAGCTGGCGGCGCCGTCGTGGAAGGATCCTTCGGCATGCAAAGGGGTGTTCAGATCGCCGTAGAGCACCGCGACGCCTTGCACGCGATCGAAGCAGCCGCCCATCAGCAGCTCGTTGAGGATGGAACGTTCGGCGGCCAATTGCCGTTTGGAGCTGACGGTCTCCTCCTGGTAGACGTGATCCTTGAATTGTCCGGCTTTCAACGCCCAGGGGGTATCGGCAAAGCCGTAGGTGGCGAAAGCCTCATCGAGGACAGGCTCGCCCCCGTTGCTGGGCACTTTCCAGACGAAATCATACCAGAGTTGCGGGCTGAACACGGTGCCCTCAAACTCCAGCTCCACCCGGCGCAGTTCAAACCCATTGTCGAATCCCTCCTCCCGATTCGGATTCAAGGGATGATCAACCCAACTGGTTGTGTTGCGGAAGATGGTGAAGATGGAAGGACGAAACTCGAAGCTTCCACTGCGGATGTAGAAGCCGTCGTCGTAACCGGCCGAGGCCTCTTCGCTGTTGGCCAAGAAAGTGCTGCGTCGCTCGGCATCGCGGAGGATCGCCTCGATGGTGGCAGCTTTGTCGGCCAACGACGATGCCTCCTGCGCTTCCAGCTCCCGCACCCGCGTTTCCAACTGGCGCAGGCGAACTTCACGGGAAGAATCAAGCGGTTGCAACTCGTCTGCTACGGCAAGCCCAGATAAACCCAGAGTGGCAATAATAGCCGGGCCGCTCAACCCCAACCTCATTCGAACCTCCTTCACTGATTGTGCCCAAGTTGGTGCAGACTGCGGGCGCAAGCCCCTTGCGCGCAGCAAGTCCACAGCCCCAAATGAGGACTCAGCAGCAGATGCAGTGGTAGCGATGCCCTGTGGTGAGTCAGTCGGTATCCGCCGTCGGACGGATACTGCCGATTGAGACGCATTCAGCGCCGGATTGTTTCAGACGGGAGCATGAAATGGGGAGTTTTTTCACACGAGATCATTCGCCGCCAGACCAAGTGGTCAGGTAATCCAGCCAAGCGGATTGGTCGTAGCGAAAATCCTTACCGGTCATCAGTTTCAGGCTGATCCGCGCCTGCCAGCAGACGGCGAAGTCGCGGTCGCGCAGAACGCCGACCAAGGCCTGGGCCACCTCGGTGGTGCGGAAGGTCCGCAAGGCATCGGCACAGGCAACACGAACGTCGGTGGTTTCGTCCTCGGCCTCGACCTTGCCCTTGGAGAGGACCTCGATGCGGCCCTTGAGATGCTTGATCAAAGCGGGGATAGAGGCTTCGTCGGGGATGTTGGCCAAGGCCTTAGCCGCCTCCAGGCGAACCAGCGGATGGGAATCCTCCAGGGCCTGCAGATAGAGTGAGGTGGCGTCCTTGCGGCGGGCGCGATTCATGGCACGGATGGCCATCGCCCGGACGGTGTGATCGTCGTCGGCGCGGGCCATTTCGGCATAGTACTTGACGTAGGGATCCTGGCGGCCGAAATCGCGTTTGGAGAGGTAGACGACGGCCTTGCGGCGGCGATCCGGATAGGACGGATCGAGCATGTCCTTGGCGGCGTTGAAGGCGGTGTTGCCAGTGATGTAGTTGTAGATCTGGACGACAGTATCCGTGATGGTCTTTTTGGCACGGCTGAGGAAGGCGAAAGTCACTTGTTTCTTTCGCTCATCTTCGGACTTGAGACGTTCCTGGTTCTCCAGCAGGGCCTGTTGCCACTGCTTGTCGCCCCAGTCTTCCCGCTCTTCCTTGTCCTGCTTGTTGCTAACACAACTCACGCCGGCGCAAACGGCCAGGAGCAGCAGAACCGTGGTCAGTCTACGCATGAGAAGCCTTTTCCTAACGGCGAAGCCCATCGCCCAGACACCAATCCCTTGAAGTCACCATTCCCGCCTGCGGGCGAAGGATTCTACACGGCCGGCCGCAATCCCACATCGGCGGCACTGGTCAGGGCATGCAATTCATCGAGCGAGACCCAAGTGGGCTCGTCGATGGTCAGGCCCAGGAACCTGGCCGCCAGCGACGCGAATCGTGGCGGCCTATCCGTGACGAAGCAGCGGAGGCTGCCGCGGTCACGCCGGTCGCTGCGATCCAGATGCTCGACCCGCAAACGGCGCAAGACATCTTCAGCGCATTTGTCGGCGGAGTCAATCACCGCGACTTGCGGCCCCATGATCTGAGCAATCAGGTCCTTGTAGACGGGATAGTGGGTGCACCCCAGCACCAGGACGTTGATCTGCTGTGTAATCAGCGGTTGGAGGTATTGTTGCAGCGCCAGATGGACCAGGGGATCGTCCTGCGGCCGGCCCTCTTCGATGATGGGGACCAGCAGCGGCGTGGGACGGCTAACAACCCGGGCGGATTGCTGGCGACGGAGGATGGCGCGTTCATAGGCACCGGAAGAAATCGTAGCCTCGGTGCCGATCACCCCAATGAGCGGCTTGATCCGATCACCGGCCGCGTCCACGGCGGCTCGCGATCCCGGCTCGATAACCCCACTGATACTCAAATGGGGGAACTCTTCCCGAATGGGGCCCAAGGTCAGGGCCGTCGCGGTGTTGCAGGCGATGACCACGTGCTTGGGATCGTACGGTTGGAAGTACGAGATAATCTGGCGAACGAACCCAATGACGGTGGCCGCCGTCTTTGAACCATAGGGAACACGGGCAGTATCGCCGAAATAGAGGATGTCTTCGTATGGCAGGACGCGGCGCAGGGCTCGGACAACTGTCAGACCACCCAAACCGCTGTCGAGAACGAGAATCGGAGATGTCACGGGCATGGGGAACGCCTTAGGCTGGTCGCTTGCAACGAAAGGGTAGCATTGTACAAGCGAGCGACAAGAAATGCCAAACCCCGAGCGCCAAGCGACTTATTGGTGTTATCGGACTTCCTGGGCGTTTCCCTTGACAATTACGTCGGGCAGACGGACACTCGAATAGGTCGGTTGTGGAGATATAGATGAGTCAAACACTTGAGGGAAAACGGGTTCTGCTGGTTGACGACGACAATGACATTCTCGTCAGCATGCAGGCGGCCTTTGAGCCAACGGGAGCGATCATTGAGACCGCCGCCAATGGCAACAAGGCCGTCGAGCTGGCTGAGAAGAATGAGCCGGACCTGGTCATTCTGGACATGATGCTGCCGGGGCGGAGCGGGTTTCTGGTACTGGAGCGTATCAAGGCCAAGAAGCCTCGCGGGGCCAAGCCGTTTGTGATCATGATCACGGGGAATCCGGGCAAGCGGCACCAGATGTTTGCCGAGAGCTTAGGGGTAAGCCAGTATTTCACGAAGCCTGTCAAGCTGGATAAGCTGGTCAGCACTGCGGAGAAGCTCCTGGGCGTGGCACCGGCGAGCGCTTGATGGTTCAGGAGACGGAGCAGGATGGCCTGGCGGGTCGGTTGTGCAGGAAACAGAGCGACGTTTCCCGGGGTGATATTGCATTCCTGGCTGTTCTGCACTATGGTTACGTGTTCGTGAGTTGAGAAAGCCGCGTGTTGCGGCAGGAATCCTAATATGACCGGTCAGCTGGCTGAAGCGGGCTGGCGGCCAGGTGTCTAGGAGTAGTTTCGATGATTAGTGTAGTCGAGAAAGCGGAGATTCTTAAGGACTTCAGGATCCACGAAAAGGATACCGGTTCGCCGGAAGTGCAGATTGCCCTACTGAGCAAGCGAATTGCGCAGTTGACGGAGCACCTGAAGACGCACAAGAAGGATCATGCTTCGCGACGCGGCTTGTTGAAGATGGTTGGCAAGCGGAACAGCTTGCTGAAGTACCTCACCCGCGAAGATCGTACTCGCTATCAACAAGTCATTGCCCGGCTCGGACTACGCAAGTAGTCCGTGTTGTCATGTTGGGGCGCGGGCTGTACGTCCGCGACCGGCACACAATTTCAAGCCTTTCTCACGCGTCCGTCTTTTGGCCTCTGGCCGGATCGGCGTTGAGAAAGGTGATATGTGGCCACAGATGTGCACACCCGTATACGGCAAGCGGTCAGGGATTAGGGCTCATGGGCCGGCAAGGCAGTTATTTTAACTGACCCCTGACCCCTCACCCCTGTCCCCTGTCGTAATCGAATTGGTCCATCTGTGGTTGGTCGGGTTATCCCACCAGAGGCCACAGAGGAATCATTTCATGCAAGCAGTCCGAGTGGAACGGGAAATCGGGGGCAAGCCTCTCGCAATTGAGACAGGGACCCTGGCCAAACTAGCCCATGGCGCCGTGACGGTTCAGTACGGTGACACGGTGGTGTTTGGCGCGGTGGTTCGTGCCGCACCGCGTGAGGGGATCGACTTCTTCCCCCTTCAAGTGGATTATCGCGAGCGTCGCGCCGCCGCCGGTAAATTTCCGGGCGGGTTCATGAAGCGTGAAGGCCGGCCGACGACCAAGGAAATCTTGACGGCCCGACTGGTGGACCGGCCGTTGCGGCCGCTGTTCCCCAAGGGGTTCATGGACGAGGTTCAGATCCATCTGAACGTGCTGGCC
>JBLNDH010000008.1:0-4323 GCA_050261455.1 Bacillota bacterium | reverse complement strand
CCGCGGGTGATGTCAATCGGCATGCGGGCGATTTCGACCTTGATCAAGGCCAATGGCTCCAACGACCTCTACCGCCTCTACCAACTGGCGCAGCAGAATCAAATGGAGTATCACTTGGCCTACATCCCAGGCGACCTGCAGGAGACCCCGCAGGAGCCGTTTGACCAAGCGTACATGAACAAGCTCTTCACCCTGGCCTTTGAGCAGGCGAAGGCGGGTTACCCCTGGCGGAAGACGCCCCCACTTATCGTGCTACCCGCGACGGTGGGTAGCTCGACAGCCGCTGAGCAATAATGACCGATCTACTTGATTGGGCACCGCTGATCGATATTGGAAACGTGAAATCGGGCGTGGATTACGTACTTTTCTATGTACTTTCGTGCTTCTACGTACCTTCGGATTGTCCCCAGAATCCCTCGTGGCGCAAGAAAAAACGCCATAAAGTCTTAATCTATGGCGTTTAGTGGTGGTTTCTTTCCAATGGGTAGGGCCGGAATTGAACCGGCGACACATGGATTTTCAGTCCATTGCTCTACCAGCTGAGCTACCTACCCGCTCAAAGAGACGACGTATTCTAAAGATCATTGGCCCATTTGCAAGGGCTGATGACAAGTTGATTTTGGCGAGTCAGTTAGGACGATATCAACGCAGAGACGATGGCTTGGAAGGCACGGTCGGCTGGCTGAATCCACCGCGAAGTCCAGGATGAAAGAACGAGATGGGTTCGGATGCGTGCCGCCGGGCGGGTGGCGGCATTCGCGGCGTTGCATTCCCAGTTGTCAGGCAAGTGTCGTTCCGGTAAAGGATAAGCTCTTCATTGTGGGAGTATTGCATGGATGTCGCATCGCTTCGGAAGAAACTGGAAGCCATTGGCCAATCGCACGTGTTGCGATTCTGGGATCAGTTGGATGCCGCCGGGCGGCAGAAGCTGGCCCATCAGATTGAGTCGCTGGATCCGCAGTTGATCAAACAACTCGTTGAGACGTACGTGAAGAACAAACCGGTTTTGACGCTTCCCAAGGACATCCAGCCCGTGCAGCCATATCCGCGCACGCCCGATGCGAAGCATCAGAAGCTTTACCAGGATGCGGAGAATCGCGGCCAGCAGCTTCTCCGCGAAGGCAAGGTTGGAGCATTCGTCGTGGCGGGAGGCCAAGGGACGCGCCTGGGGTATAATGGCCCGAAGGGCGAATTCCCGGTCACGCCCATCAAGAACAAGCCTTTGTTCCAGGTCTTCGCCGAGCAGTTGCTGGCCTACTCTCGCGATTTTGGGCGGCCGATCCCCTGGTACATCATGACCAGCGACGCCAACGATGCCGCCACGCGCGCCTTCTTCGCCAAGAACAACCACTTCGGCTACGACCCGAAGAATATCTTCATCTTCCAGCAAGGCATGATGCCCGCGTTCGCAAAGGACGGGAAAATGCTTCTGGGCGCGAAGGATTCGCTGGCGTTGAGCCCGGATGGCCATGGCGGGAGCCTGCGTGCATTGCAGCGCAGCGGCGCCCTGGCGGATATGCGATCGCGCGGCGTAGAGCATCTGTCCTACTTCCAAGTCGATAACCCCATCGTACACTGCATCGATCCACTGTTTCTCGGCCTGCACGACCTGACCAGCAGCGAGATGAGCAGCAAGACCATTGCCAAGGCCAATGCCCTGGAAAAGGTGGGCAACTTCTGCATCGCCGACGGCGTGCTCCAAGTGATCGAATACAGCGACCTGCCGGAATCGCTGGCCACGCAGACCAATCCCGATGGCTCGTTGCGGTTCAATGCCGGCTCCATCGCAATTCATGCGCTGCGGGTGTCGTTCATCGAGCGGCTGAATGCGGGCGGCCAGCTTCAGCTGCCTTGGCATCGCGCTGAGAAGAAGGTTCCGTACATCGATGAATCAGGCAATCTCATCAAGCCTGAAAAGCCCAACGCCATCAAGCTGGAGCAGTTCGTCTTCGATGCGATCCCTCTAGCCAAGAACCCGATCGTTTATACGACGGACCGGGCCGAGGAATTCTCGCCGGTAAAGAACGCGGAAGGCGTCGATTCGCCCGCGACCTCACGGCGAGATCAGATCCGGCGGGCGGCCCGCTGGTTGTCGGAGGCGGGTGTGAAGGTTCCGATGAAGGATGGCGAGCCGGATGCCGTGCTGGAGATCTCGCCGTTGTTTGCGGTGAGGGCCGGGCAGCTTCGCACGCGTAAAGCCGCCATGAAATCGGTGCCCGCCGGGGCAAAGGTCTACTTTGGCGAAAACGGAATCGAGTAGCTTTGGGCGGAGCCAATGGAGGAGCGGCAACCCCGGCCCTGCGGGCCGCTGCTAAGCTGGAAAGGCGATGAACCGAAGCATCGGGCAATCCAAGATATTCCTCGGTTTTTCGATGAACATCACGGCCGCTGCACCGTACGAACCGCCTAATCCGATATAGAGGTATCACGTTGATTCCCAATCGCGGCCGTGTTACTCTGATTGGCGTCGCGAGTATCGTCGCTCGCGGTGGAACTGGATGGGTTCCATGGCCTTGCGCCCAGAGTTCTACCGGGCAAACAGGGTTGCGATTGGGAAAGGGATGTCCCGATGCTTCTCCATACGCTGCTGCGGCACTTCGACCCAGATATTTCGTTGAATGGCATTGAGGACGTCGAGATCCGCGGCATTCGTGAAGACTCACGGCAGGTACAGCCCGGCGATTTGTTTATTGCGCGCAGTGGTACCAAGACCGACGGCCGCCAGTTTGTCGCCGACGCCCAAGCGAAAGGCGCCGTCGCGGTTGTGACTGCCCAGCCCATATCGGGCGCAACCATCCCCCAGGTCATTCTCCCCGATCCCGCCGTGGCCGCCTCGGCACTGGCCCACTGGCTTGCGGAACAGCCGTGCAAAACCGTCAAAGTATTGGGCATCACCGGGACCAATGGCAAGACCACCACAACCTATATCATCCGTCACCTTCTGGCGGCGGTGAATCGTCGATGCGGCGTCATCGGCACTGTCGAGATCGATGATGGCCGAACCCGCCGCGCAGCCAGCATGACCACCCCCAGTGCCATCGATGTCGCCCAACTCCTGGCGACCATGCGTGACCGCGGCTGCTGGTCGTGCGCCATGGAAGTCTCCAGCCACGCTTTGGATCAGGGGCGAGTCGCCGGCGTCACCTTTGCCGGGGCCGCGTTCACCAACCTCACTGGCGATCACCTCGATTACCACAAGACGATGGAGAATTACGCGGCAGCCAAGGCCAAGCTGTTCGAGATGCTCGATCCATCCGCCGTCGCCGTTGTCAACATCAACGATCCCTGGGCCGATCGGATCATCCGCGACTGCAAAGCCCGCATCATCCAATTCGGCATCGGCCGCAAGGGTGACTATCGCGCCAAGGACATCACCATTACGGCCGAGGGCTCGCGTTTCACGATGGTTACTCCCGAGGGCGAGGCGGAAGTCACCATGCAGCTGATCGGGAAGCACAACATCGCCAACGCACTGACTGCCGCTGCCTTGGTTGGCGAGGTTCTGCATCTGCCGGTCCACCAGATTGCCTCGGCTCTCCAAACTGCCACCGGTGCCCCCGGCCGGCTTCAACCGGTCCGCTGCGGCCAGCCGTTTAGCGTTCTGGTGGATTACGCCCACACGGATGATGCCTTGGAGAATGTCCTGAGTGCCCTGCGTCCCCTGACGCAAGGCAAACTTCGGGTTTTGTTTGGTTGCGGCGGCGACCGCGACCGTACCAAACGCCCGCGGATGGCGCGAACGGCGGAAAAACTGGCCGACGTGGTCTATCTCACCAGCGACAACCCGAGGACCGAGGACCCGCAAGCCATTATCGACGAAATAGTTTCCGGGCTTTCTGCCGATGTACTCCTGACAGGCGCGACGCGCACCTCCAAGGCTCGCAAGCTATCCAGTGGCAAGCGAACGCCCGTTTTTGTGAACCTCGATCGGCGTACCGCCATCGAACGAATCCTGAAGGATGCTGAGCCGGGTGATGTGGTCCTCTTGGCCGGCAAAGGTCATGAGAATTACCAGATCATCGGGACCGAGAAACGCCATTTCGATGATGTGGAGGAGGCCACTCGCATCCTGCAAGCGAGCACCGCTGCCGCTTGAATTGAGAAACACTAACGCTTGATTCTGCTCTGGCGTCATCTGTCCGAGGGCGTCCAGGGTGGTATGAATGATTGTACGACCATGAAACCGATCCCGCTGCAGCAGTGTCGTCAGATTGTGGGTGGAAAGGCGCTGAGCGCCGCCCCCGCCGCCGGCTCCAATGTCACGGCGATTTGTACGGATACCCGTCACATCGAAGCGGGATCGCTGTTCATCGCGCTGCGTGG
>JBLNDH010000007.1:0-15702 GCA_050261455.1 Bacillota bacterium | reverse complement strand
CCTGTACAAGGGCAATCCCGAGTACAACGTCGAGGGCACTGCTATCCCGCTTTACATCGGTGTGGCTTTCGCGTTCGTTCTTGGTGTTGCCGCTTCTTACACCGCCGGCCTGGTGGGTATGATGATGGCTGTCAAGGCCAACTGCCGCGTTGCAAACGCCGCTCTGACCAGCTTCAAGAAGGCTCTTTACGTCGCTTTCCGCTCTGGTGCCGTCTCCGGTATGGCTACCGTCGGCCTCGGTCTGCTGGGTGCTTGTATCGTCTTCTTCCTCTTCGGCAACGAGTCCATGAAGGTTCTCGTCGGCTTCGGTTTCGGTGGATGTCTCGCCGCCCTCTTCATGAGGATCGGTGGTGGTATCTACACCAAGGCCGCTGACGTCGGTGCCGACCTGGTCGGCAAGATCGAAGCCGGTATCCCCGAAGATGATCCGCGTAACGCCGCCACCATCGCCGACAACGTCGGTGATAACGTCGGCGACTGTGCCGGTATGGCCGCCGACATTTTCGAGTCGTACGAAGTCACCATCGTTGCGGCCATGATCCTGGGTATGGCCAGCTACGGTCACAAGGGCGTTATCTTCCCCTTGCTCGTCCGCGGCATCGGCGTGCTCGGTTCGATCATCAGCACGTACATCGTCAAGGCCGGCCCGAACGATACCTCCGATACCGCTCTGCACTCGGTGCACCGTGGCTTCTGGATCGGTTCGTTCATCTCCGTCATTGGTTTCGTGCTCCTCGGCCTCTTCTATCTGAAGTTCGATAACACTTACTTCGCCAACTACCAGCAGGCCATGGCTGGCTTCCTCGGCGCGGATGGCAAGGTGACGATGGATCACTGGTTCATCGTGGCCGGTGCCGATATCCGCCCGATCATCACCTGCTTCATCGGTATTCTGCTGGCTGTCTCGCTCAACAAGCTGACCAGCTACTACACCCACACCTCGCACGCTCCGGTCAAGAGCCTGGCTCGCGCCTGCCAGACCGGCCATGCGACCAACATCATCCAGGGCCTGGCCGTTGGTTATGAGTCGGCCGTTATGGCCACCATCGTCCTGGCCTTCTCGATCGCCTTGTCGGTCTTCTGCTTCACCGGCACCTCGGCTGTGTTCATCGCCTACGGCGTGGCCATGGCTGGTATCGGTATGCTGACCCTGACCGGCAACACCATCTCCATGGACGTGTTCGGCCCCGTGGCTGATAACGCCAATGGTATTGGTGAAATGGGCTACGATGAGAAGGAAATGGGCGCGGCTGACTACAAGCGCGCTCGCCAGATCCTGGCCGACCTCGACGCTGTCGGTAACACCACCAAGGCTGAGACCAAGGGTATCGCTATCGGTTCGGCTGTTATCGCCGCCGTCTCCATGTTCGCTTCCTTCATCGCGACCCTCGCGATGGGTTCGGAAGAGAAGATTGTGGACATGAACCCCGCCCAGTACCTTGAGTACGCCGGCAAGCTGACCGTTGCCGAGCCCAAGGTGCTGATCGGTATGCTCATCGGTGGCTGCGTCCCCTGGCTGTTCAGCGCCATGCTGATCCGCGCCGTCGGTCGCGCCGCGTTCTACATCATCAAGGAATGCCGCATCCAGTTCCGTGATAAGGAGATCTGGGCCGGCACCAAGAAGCCGAATTACGGCCGTGTCGTGGATATCTGCACCAGTGCCGCTCAGGGCGAACTGATCGGCCCGGGCATCCTCGGCGTGCTCAGCCCGATCCTCGTCGGTCTGCTGCTTGGGCCGTACGCCCTCGGTGGCTTCCTCGCTGGTATGATCGTGTCGGGCGTCATGCTCGGCGTGTTCATGGCCAACGCCGGTGGCGCTTGGGACAATGCCAAGAAGGCCATCGAAGATGAGCCCAAGGACATGGTCCGTAACACCGGCAAGGGCTCCGAGAAGCACAAGGCCGCTGTTACCGGCGACACCGTCGGCGATCCGCTGAAGGACACCGCTGGCCCGGCTATCAACCCGATGCTGAAGGTCATGAACATGGTGGCCATGCTCACGCTGGTTTCGGTCACCCTTAAGTTCAACCTGACCGATGCGGCCAACGCACGCGGCATCGGCGCGGCCATCGCGGCCGCCATCGTCCTCCTGATCGTCTGGGCCGTCCGCAACTCCAATAAGGAGACGGCCGAGATGAAGGAAGTCGATGCCGAGATCGGCGGCGCTGCGGCGAAGGAAGAAGTCACCGTCGGTGCTGGCAAGTAACTGACTCTACCCCGATCGTCCCGGGCAGAGTGACGGGAAGGAACCAGGGGCACGGCGCAAGCCGTGCCCCTGTCTTTTTTGGGGAGCCACTCACCCAAGCGGGTATGCAGACGACCTCGCCCGCCTTGCTTCTCGTCTTCTTCGCGTACATCCCAATCAATCTGCCGCACCTATGGAAATGGAATCGTATAATAGGTATGAAATGCCCGGCGTTTGCGGATGGATGCCGACGGTATCCGCTTGGTTGCCAAGCGAAATCGGCACCGTCGCTGCTGTGGACCGGAGGTGACCTATCGCTACGGAAATTCGTGATCTGGGTATGGCCGCCCGAGTTGAAACTGCTCGGGCTTTCGCGATCGATGCGGCCCGTTTGGCCGCCAACACCCGTTGCCATCAGGTGGTCGTGTTAGACGTCCGCGAGTTATCCCCCGTGGCTGATTTCTTTGTTCTGGCCACGGGCACGAGCAAGCGGCAGATGGGCTCGGTTTGCGACGACATTGAAGAACTCGGCCAGCCCCGAACCTTCACCCCAATCTCCCGCGCCGGTTACGGCGGCGACACTTGGATCCTGCTCGACTTCGTGGATGTGATCGTCCACCTGTTCAGCGACGAAGCCCGGCAGTTCTACGACCTGGACAATCTGTGGGGCGACGCCAAACTCGTCGACTGGCAGACCGGCGCCCCCGCAGTCCCCGTCAAACCCTGACCCGCAACGCCTGTCGCCCCGGTTTAGCGGCGGCCCGCAGGGCCGGGCTCCGGCAATCTCTGCCGAGTGCTTCTACACCCCGAAAAAGAAAGGGCCCGCGGCGCTGCCGCGGGCCCTTTTTTCAGTTCATGACTGCTCAAATCCTTACCGCATCACCCACTGCTCGTCCAACACGTCGATTTCGTCCTTCCCGGGGTATCGATCATCGCCGGGGATGTGAAAATCCATCTGCAGCGTCTTGTGCAGGACCACCGGCTCCTTCTTGCCGTCCTTGGCTTCGCGGGTGACCACTTGGCCCTTGTCGTCCTTCAGCACAATGCCTTCGCCGCTCAAGCCGCCGGCGAAAATGGAAAACATCGCCATGTCGGGCGTCGGTTCGGGCCAGATCGCCACGCCATCCCGTGCCTGATCTTCACCCGCGCGGATCACCCCGCCAATTTCCGTCACCGACTCCAGCGAGCGATTCTTCTCGCGAACGCGGATCGCCTCCAGCGCCACCGGCGGCACGTTGTTGTCGCTGCGAATGACCTTCCCGTCCTCGGTCATCAGCTCAAACACCGGCAAAAACCGCCACTCCTGATCGCCCAGGTTTGTCACTGTGTACGTCATGTACCAGTATGCCTGGGCCTTCTGAGCGCCCTTGGGCGTGATCACGAGCCGCTTGGGCGTCGAATGCTCAAATTTCAGCTCCCATGAAATCGGATAAGCACTTGGCTTGGGGTAGCCGCCCGCGCTGACGGCCAAACACAGCAACCCTGCAAGAGACAGCACGATGCAGCAGCGTGGCCGGTTCATGGATGTTACTCTCCGCTAAAGGTGTGAGGCCTGCCCATAGGGGCAGCCATTCTTCGATGCATCCCGGTTAATTCCGTTTGCCCTTTGCGTTTCAGGTGCTATTCTTACGAAGCGTGCGGATGCTGTCAAATCTCGGCTGGCTCCGAGGCCAAAAGCCTCCGGAACCCCTTATGCCGGTTGAAGTTCGCCCCGCCCGGGCGGATGAGCTCCCAACCGCTATTCGCATCATTATTGCCTCATTCGCCGGCCGCGCCAACGAGCAGCTCGCTGCCGATTTCCTTCAATTAGCCAAAGCCCATCAGTCCGACCTCGGCGGAACCTGGGTGGCCACGCAAAACGGGCAACTGGTCAGCGCGGTCCTCCCCGTGCTCAGCCCGGGCCGCACCATGCTCATCTTCCCCCCCGTTCACCTTCCCAGCCAGGGCCATGAACACGCCACCCGCCAACTGATCGAGCATGTTTGCCTCCAGGCCCATCAAGCCGGAGTTCACCTGGTCCAAGCCCTCCTCGACAACGAACACGACACTCTTTTCTCCATTCTCCAGGCCTGTTCCTTCAAACATCTGGCCGAACTGCTTTACCTGCAGGCTCCCATCCCGCCCGGCATCCATCCGCCTTCGCTTCCTCCCGACTGCCAGTGGCACACCTATTCTCCCCAGACCCATAACCTGTTTGCTCAAACCATCCTCGCCACCTACCAGAACAGCCTCGACTGCCCCGGCCTCAATGGTCTTCGCCACATCGACGACATCGTCGCCGGTCACAAGGCCACCGGCGAATTCGATCCCAGCCTCTGGTTCGTTCTCGCCGAGCGGCAAACCCCCTTGGGCGTGCTTCTGCTCAGCCATGTCCCCGCCAGCGATGTCATCGAACTGGTCTACCTCGGTGTGCCCTATGAGCACCGCGGCCGAGGTACCTCCGATCTGCTCATGCGCCAGGCCGCCCATGTTGTCTCGGTTTCTCGATATGCCCGCCTCTCCCTGGCGGTCGACGCCGGCAATCTCCCTGCCCTGAAGCTCTACTGGCGCCATGGCCTGCAGGCGATTGCCCGCAAATTCGCCCTCATGCGCGACCTCCGCGTTCCCGTCGTCACCTTCGGCCCTGCCGTCGAACAGTGGAAACAATCCGCCCAGGGCGCCCCCAATTCCACTTCGGCTCCCGATCCGCGCTGATGTCGCCTGCGTCCGATAATCCTTATGCCGGTTCCCTTCGCACTTTACGCTTAAGATCCCAAACGTTCTCCACCAACTGTCCACATCGCCCATAAACTTGTGCATACCTCGTTGAGAACATTTTTTTTAACGCGCTCCAACTCGGCAGATGCAGCCTTTACGCCGTTGTGAACGGAAAAACCGATAAACTCAGCCTTGTCAGCACTGTCACACAAGGCTATTTTTTCTCACGTTGTGACCCACGGATGGGCAGGGGTTACAAGCTGGAGTTTTTGGTGAAATTGAATGGGTGCGTGATGGGGCTCGACCAACGCATATCGCCTCCGGCTTCGCAACTCACATCGTAAGGACGCGATCTCAGGGAAGGCATTCCATAGGCAAGATGCCTAAGTGCCGTCGCTCAGCTTTTGTGCCCGCTCCCCAAGCGGGCGCGTCGCCGCCGTCGTCTCGTTGTTCGAGGCGTTGGCAGCGTTCGGAGGAGCTGCGCGCACTACGAATCGAGTACGGCCGGACATGGCAGAGCCGGCCGCCAGGATGAGAGGCCTGTACTCAAGGAGATCGACGTGAGCTGCATCAGCGCACACGATCCGCAGTTGGCGCGATTGGCCGATGCCATCGCCCAGCGCGTGGGACCGCAACGTTTTCATGTTTGGTTCAATAATTCCACCCGGCTGGACCTGAAGCAGGACGGCCTCGAGATCGCTGTTCCGAACGATTTCATCAGCGAGTGGATTGGACGTAACTTCGCCCAGCCGATTCAGGACGCCGCGCGGGAAGTGCTCGGCTGCAGTCTCCGAGTCCGCTTTAATGTCGTCCCTCAGCTCTTCGAAATTGGTTCCGAAAAACCCGAGACCGGCTCAACCCAGCCCGTTGCCCTGCAAGCCGATGCCCCGCATCGCCGGCTGAACGAAGACACCGTGTGGCACAGTGCCGCCGCAGCCCTCACCGCCACCATTCCCCAGCCCGCGCCGCGCATCGCCGTCACCCCCGCGCCGGTTCTGCGCGAATCCGCCGAACCCTCACGCGCTGCCTCTGCTGCCCCGGCCCTTCCGCGCCTTCGTCATAGCCTGACCGATTTCGTCGTTGGCCCCAGCAACCAGTTGGCCTACAATGCCGCCCAATACGTCGCCGAATTCCCCGGCCTCCAATACAATCCCCTGTTCATCCACGGCTCCTGCGGCCTGGGCAAAACCCACCTCCTCCAAGGCATCTGCAAACGCTTCATCGAACACCATCCGACGAAACGCTGGATGTACTTCACCGGCGAGGAGTACACCAATGAATTCCTCGTCGGGCTTCGTCACAACAAGCTCGACGCCTTCCGCCGCAGGGTCCGCGATCTCGATCTGCTGGTCATCGATGATGTCCATTTCCTCGGCGGCAAACGCGCCACCCAGGAAGAATTCCTCCACACCTTCAACGCCATCGAGGCCATGGGCAAGCAGATCGTCATGGCCAGCGATCATCATCCCAAGCTGATCGAGGAGTTCAGCGAATCCCTCATCAACCGTTTCGTCAGCGGCATGGTCGTCCGTATCGACCCGCCCAACTTCAACACCCGCTGCCAGATCCTGCGTAATCTTCTGAATATCGCCGGCCTGCAGGCCAGCGAGGAAATGGTCGCCTGGGTCGCCCGCCGCGTCACCCAGAATGTCCGCGAACTGGAAGGCGCGGTCACCCGCATCGGTGCCCATTCCAAGCTGATTGGCCAGCAGCCCGATATGGCGATGATCCAGGAGGCCCTCGGCGATCTCGAGCGCCAGCTCATCGCTCCCGTCAAACCCGACAACATCCTCGGCGCCGTCTGCGGCTACTTTGGCCTGGAAATGCGCGACCTGATGTCTGGCCGCCGCCAGCGCACCATCAGCCTGGCCCGCAGCATCGCCATGTATCTCGTCCGCAAGACCGCCAAGCTCAGCTTTCCCGAAATCGGCATGCGCATGGGCAATCGCAATCACAGCACCGTCATCAGCGCCTGCCGCCGCATGGAACAGGCCCTGGAGAAAAACGAGAAACTCACTTGGACCAGCTCCATCGGCGAACGCTCTGAAGAGGCTCTCGAATTGGTCCAACGCCTCGAAGAACTCAGCCGTGTCCGCAACTGACCCCGCTCATCTTCCACCTGTCCGTTTAGCGGCGGCCCGCAGGGCCGGGCTCTATTCCCTGCTGCGCTCCCCTTGAACCGCCTTTCCCTTTTCCTTGGAATTCCCTATCCGCAACGGTATCATCCGACATATCAAAAAGGGCCGATGTGACCGCCGTACCGGCTCAACCCGAGCCTGGAGCCTGCCATGACCCGATTCCTCCTCGCCATCCTGACCCTCTGTGTGCCTGCAACGGTCGCTTGGTCTGCCATCACACCCTCTGGCCCCTGCAAGCCCGACGACGAAGGCTTTATCCGCTGCTGGGTCATTCTCGATCCCATTAAGCTCCCCGAGCGCGCCGCCAAGCATGAAGAGAATGCCCAGCGGGAATTCTTCGATAAGGAATTCTTCCCCGGCCAGCGCCTTGCCACTCCCAAGGATGGTGACAAGGTCTTCATCGAGGGCAAGGAATGCACCTGGCACGCCCGCCAGTCCTCCGATTACACCATGAGCTTCGAGGACCTGGCCACCGACGTCGCCCGTTCCCTCTTCCTCGGCGTGGTCTACATCACCTGCGAGCGGGACATCCCCAACGTTCGCCTCTCCATCGGCTCCGACGATGGCTCCCTCTGGATCCTCAACGGCCAGGAGGTCATCCGCGTCTACGAGGCCCGCAGCATTGACCGCGACCAGAACTCCTCCCCCATGCTGACGCTCAAAAAGGGTCTCAACATTCTGCGCCTCGCCGTCATCAACGGCGACGGCCCCAGCGCCGCCTGTACCCGCTTCATCGACAAGAATGGCGCCCCCGTCCGCTCCTACACGATCCACCCCACGCCCCCGGCACGGTAGATTTGACTTGGATGTTCCCCGAGCTCAACGACCCCGTCCTCGCCCAATTGACAATGGATAGCTGTCAGTTACAGCAGCTCTCGATTCAGTGTAGTGACCCTACGCCACACGTAGTACAGACCTACAGCAATTCCCGATTCTGTGTACCCCTGTGGCTTTTCTCCCTCGCTCGGTACTCCGGAACATTATGCACGTGGCTCGTCTATTCAGCCCCGAAGGGGCGACCGCCAATAGCCAGGGGCGTCAGCCCCTGGAATCTTGGATCTCGCAGCGCCAGCCCCAACGGGGCGAAAGAACTGTACTTACACCGATGATGCATAATGTTCTCCGGGCGAGGGTCGGGGTGAGGGTTCGGAGCCAGGGGCACACTCAAACGGGAACTGCTCTAAAATGCAGCACGGCCATCTTGCCCACCAACTGTGGCATGGGCAACTTGCCCATGTAGCACCCACAGGGCATCTGCACCTCTGCCAGATCCCTCCCCATTCCGACAATCTATCGGTGTTCATCTGTGCCCCATCCGTGGTAAAACAAAGATGTAGCACGGGCATCTTGCCCATGCGCGTCCTATCCGCGTTGATCTGCGTCCATCTGCGGCCAGAAAAAAGGTGGCATGGGCGGCTCGCCCGTGCATTCCCATCTGTGCACCCCCACCTTTGCCGGATCTCTTCCATCACTAAGGCTAATCGGTGTGGATCTGTGCCCCATCTGTGGCAACAAAACCTAGCCCGGCCATCTCGCCCGTGCATGCCCTATCTGCGTTCATCCGCGGCTCAAGACTCACTCCACCCCGTCTTCCGCATCTCCGCACACCGCATCGCAGATATACTCCGCCAGCGACTCATGCGGCAGCCTCCCCCGCACATATTCATCCAGATTGAATACACTGACCAACTCCGCCCCGATCCGCCACTGCCCCTCGCCCGCCCCATCACAATACACCACCGTATACAACAACGGCAGCGGCATCCCCGATCGCGTCATCAGCGGCACCAGAACCTGTGTCCCCACCTCCATCGGCCGATCGTGCATCATCCCCAGCCCCATGGTCGAAAAATCATGGCTGCGAACGCTGATCGCCTCCCCCAGCATCCCATCCTTGACCACGTGGATCATCAGCTCCCGCTGGCAATCCACCCGTGGCCATCGCCGCTGCTCCCCCAACCCCAGCGCCGCCTCCCCCGACTCCTGACCCGCCTCACCGATATGCCGCTCTTCTTGGCTCATAGTGCACCACCCCTCAGCATCGGCAAATTGCCACCCCAGGATTATCACCCTTCCCCCTTTCCACGACTGATAACCATCCTCCTCCGCCCGCTGCTCCCTCCCCAACTGCGTATCTGGCTTGGCTTGTGATATAACATTGGCCAACGAAGTGACGCCGTGAATACGGCGCGGATGTGAAGAGGATATCATGAGGCAATATGCCCTTGTGGCCATTATAACCGGAAGCTTTTTTGTGTTAGCGAGCTTACTCACGGCCTCTGTCGCGCCCGACCCCAGACTCCCGATTCCGCTGGCGATCGGCGGGGCTGGCCTGTTTGTAGGCGGAGCGATCCTGGCATCCCACCATCAAGACTGATCGTAGACCTTGCATTCGACCTGCCGCGAATGCGACTCGAATCGGCGGCCCCGCCTCGCGAGAACCCGACCTATAACGCGTCAAAACAGTACCATTCCCACGGGCCAATTCCGCGTACATCCCCTTTTAAAGTCGCTCCAGCCCCGAAGGGCCGCCAGTCCGCAGACTTCTGTCGAGCCCGTTTAGCGGCGGCCCGCAGGGCCGGGCTCCTGCCTCTTCCCCCTCACCCCTCACCCTCAGCCGCAACGGGGCGAAAGAACTGCACCTACATCGATGATGCATAATGTTCCCCGGGAGAGGGCCGGAGTAAGGGTTCTGCGCCATGCATTCGGCGTAACATCGAACTTCAAAACAGACAGAACCGCCAAGCTCGCCAAGATACGCGAAGATCGCCAAGAAGAACTGAGTCTATAGTGACCTGCATTCCGCTTTATCGCGTCCCCCCACCAACGTGGCATGGGCTCACCCGCCCATGTAGCTCTAGAAAAGCCCCGCGCAGCGGGGCGGCAATCCCCATCTCATTGCAGGCGATTCCCCCGCAGCCCCAAGACCCATTCTCGCCATCGCCGCTTGGCCCCCCCATACACTTGCGGTTTCGCGGCTCCACCCCACCCCTTCGCCAATCAACGTGTCACGCCAAGACACACTCAGACCCAGTGGCTGCTTGCCCTCTTCCGTCACCCGCAATCTGTGCTCCCATGCAGCCGCTTCGTGTGCCGCCGGGTTGCGAGCAACCCGTGCTCTGTCCACCTGCGCTTTTCGTTCGACTTATTCAGCATCCTCTCCAATAGTCCTAATCCCTCCGCCGATCGAGCCCCCATGTCTCCAAGTCCAGGGATTCATCATTGCTGCGGCCCGCTAAAGCAACCGGTACAACTCCTCCCCGTGCGCCCCGTCATTGCCAACAAAGTAAAGCGTGTTCCCGAAGTTGAACAAGCTATGCGGATTGGAGCTGATTCGCCCCGGCCAGACATCGGCAACCCGATACGTCCCCTTCGCCGTCCCGTCGCTCTGCCACAACTCCCGACCCCCTTTCGAGTCCGTGGCAACGAAGTACAGCCGATTGCCCGCGACCGTCAACTCCGCAGGGGGCCAATAAGTCGAGCCGTACTCGGTCTCTTTCACCAGCTTGGTTCCGGCCGGTGTTCCATCGGTCTGCCATAGTGCAATACTTCCATTGGGCCCCGGTCGCCAGAAATAAACCCGTCCACGGTACACACGCGGGGTCTGCTCGTCACACGCCTCGCTCACACGGAACGTACCAGCGGCCGTGCCATCGGTCCTCCAAAGCTCCTTGTAGATCATGAAGTACAGAAGTCCATTGCACTCGACCACTGCGCCGATGTCGCAGCCAGCTGTTATTTTATAGAATGCATTGGTGCCAGCTTTGGTCCCATCGCTCTGCCACAGCCTGATAATCCGTTCATCAGAATCCCAAGTCCCAAAGAATAGCTTCCCTTGGTATGCGATCGGACGCGAAACATAGCAGCTTTCCGGCCCCGGCCGCAGGTCGCGAACCATGCGGGTACCTTCGGCCGTCCCATCACTGGCCCACAGTTCGGCGCCATGCGCTTCATCTCGCCCCTCGAAGAATATTGTATTGCCCACCCGGGCGAACACCGCTGGAAGCGGCATCTCGCTCACCAGAACCGTGCCTGCTTCCGTACCATCCGTTTTCCACAACCCCTCAGGACCACGCTCACGATCAACTTTGGCACCGAAGTACAGGGCTCCGTTCATCTCCACCAACAGCCCGGAAAGGTCAAAGAAGTCTTTGACCAGCCGCGTCCCTTTTACAGTGCCGTCCGTGTACCAGATCGATGCATTCGGGCAACGCTGGCTGAAGTAAAGCTGTCCTTTGAACCCGGTGGTCACCCATGGGTCCAGCCGGCCGAGATAGTTGGTCGAGAGCCCTTTCAAAAACCGCGTCCCCTTCGCGGTCCCATTGGTCTTCCAGAGTCCCCACCCATGCACATCATCGTATCCCCGGAATAGCAGCATGCCGTTGACGTCAATCAGGTCCTGTGGGGCGGAACTGGCCATCGCTGCGGATAAACTGTTTACGGGAACAGTCCCAGCGCTGGTCCCATCTGACACCCACATCTGCGCTACCGACCAACTGCTGTACACATTGAAGAAGACCTTCTCACCAGCTGCGACCAGTTTTCCCACCCCGGATTCCACCGTGGTGTCGAAGGACCTGACTTGCTTCGTGCCTTTAGCGCTTCCATTAGTCACCCAAAGCGCATTGCCCGCAGTGAAAAACACCCTCCGGCCAACCCGGACGAAGCTCTCCGGATCCGAACCGGTTGCACCGCCAACCAAATCTCGAACCAAGGTTGTCCCGGCCGCTGTCCCATCGCTTCGCCACAATTCGGTCCCATGGACGCCGTCATCGGCTGCAAACACAAAGCAGCCGTTGAGCTCCACACCCCTGTAGACGCCCGCCGAAGCCTTACCAGCGTAGATGTCTTTTACCAGGTACGTCCCCTTGCTCGTTCCATCGGTCCTCCACAACTCCCTGCCATGCTTCCCATCGTCAGCGCCAAAGAGAACCGCTTTCCCGACGTGAACCAGCAGGGCCAGGGACGAGCTCCCCTGACCCCGATTGATATCCAAGAGCAACTCTCCTCCCCCCAGGTCCTTGGAGCGCGAAGCCCACAATTCACCCCCGTGGGCCTCGTCGTAACTCTCAAAGACCGTCGTGCCGCTTAACCGAGCGATGCTCGTGGGACGCTCGATAGGTCCATCATACAGCACCGTTCCCTTGGATGTCCCATCGCTGGCCCATAAACGGTAATCGGGTCCTTGGATGAGCATTCGATCTTCCAAGACCGCGATCTCAGCGTAACCCGGAACCGCGCCGGGCCCCAATTCCTCAACCAGAACGGTCCCATCAGATTTGCCGTCTGTGCGCCACAACTCACCCCAATCGGTGATGAAGTAGACATATTTGCCAAAGCTGGCGGCAGTCAGAACTCTGCCCTCCCACACCAGCGACGTCCCCTTCGCAGTTCCATCGGTCTTCCACAGGCCATCCCGTTGGCCGGGATTCTCTGTGTCCCCGGGATAATCATCACGTATGCAGAACACGCTCCCATTCAGGCTGGCCACTGGACTAAGGTGGCTCATCTCCGGCGCTACATTGACGTCCGCCACCAGCCGAACCCCAGAGAGCATGCACCGCGACTCCAAAGCCTCAATGCACGCCTCGCCCGCCCAATGCTCCGCGCACCCACGCCTCGCCGGGTCCTCTGCTTCCCACATGCAACACCTCCCATATCCCCGCCCGTATATTCACAGGCAAGGCATTAACCCACTGCCCCTTTTTGGCAAAATTTGGAAAGGAGTATAAGCGTCAGGACCCGCACCTGCAAATCAAAGTTGAACCCCAACCCCTGGCAACTACCCACCATCCACTTCTTCCTACACCATCACCGTACAAACAATGGTCCTTCGCCGCGGGCTCGTATCAAAATCAACCAAAACCACCTGCTGATACTCTCCCGTCAGCAGCTTGCCATTGGCGAACGGCACCGACAAACTCGGCCCGATCAGCGCCGCCCGGATGTGGCTATGCCCGTTGTCGTCGTTCCACGTCGCCTCATGCTCATACGCCGCATCGTCCGGCACCAGCTTCTGCATCGCGGCCTTGAAATCGTGCTTCACCAGCCCCGGCTCGTATTCCAGCGTCGTCAATGCCGCAGTGCTGCCCACTACAAACAGATGCACAATGCCCGAGCCGCGGACTTCCGCGATGTGCTTGCTCAGCTCAGGGCTGACGTTAACCACTTGGTTGTGGCCTTCGGTCACAAACTCGAGTGTGAAGCGTTGCATGAATCTCTTGCCCTGGGGGCGAACAAAGAACAGATCACCAGTCACTGCGACAAAGGAACCCTTGCCGGGGCTGGTATAATCGGAACCCAATGCGATGCTTGCAAGCCTTCCTTCTGGCAATCTTCCTGATTGTAGGTCCGCACGCGGCCCATGCTGACTCGGCTCCGAGTACCCAGAGCCTCGCCGCCGATTGCGATGCTCTGCTCCAGACCGTCGTGCGCCGTCCCTACGGCTGGGCGTGGCCCGCTCCGGCTCCCGCCGATATCAAGTTGCCTCGCGGCGCCGTCCTCGTCTCTTTCGATCCCCAGGCCAGCTCGACGGCCGGCCTGCTTCTGTACTTCGCCGGCCAACGCCTCGATAAGGGAAGTTACCTACAAGCCGCTTGCCAAATCGCACGCGGCATCGCCGCCGCCCAACAATCCAATGGCCGAATCCCCAACAGCGCCATCTTCGGGACCTCGGCCGTTCCCCGCATTCCCGGCGGTCCCATCTCCGATCGCTCGGCCACCTGTGCCGCCTTGGGCCTGCTCCTCACCTTGGCCGATGATCCAACCATTCAAGATAAGCAAATTCGACGGACCGCCACCCGCGCTGCCACGTGGCTGATGCAGCAGCAGGCCCCTGCGGGAGGGTGGTTGGCTGCCGGTGGATCCACGGAGGTTGTTGGTGTGCCGCCGCGCGATCCGCAGAGGCGGCCGGTAGGCAATCAGAGGTCGATTTGCCTCGATTCCCTGGATTATCGGAACTGCACCTTTGCCCTGGTTTATGCCTACGAGGTTCTGCAGGATGCCTCCTACCGCCGGTCCGCTGAAAAGGCCATTGATCGGCTGCTTGCCCTTCGTGTTGATAAACCCTCGAAAGCTCGTGGTTTATGGCGATCCGCCTACGACCTGCACGACTTACAGCCCAATCAAACCACCAATGACCCTGCCCATCATCCCCTGGACCTGCTTGCCACCCGCTATGCGCTGCAGACGCTGATTGGATACTACCTAACTCTCGGTGGCGAAAGCACTTCATCGGCCATCCAATCATCTGCCCAAACCCTGGAATCCTTGGAACTGCTCCGCCAGAAGCCCGATACCCGTTACCGCTATTACTCGGTGGATAACGACGAATTGACCCCAGTAATGGGGACCGCAATCCCAGCCTTCGGCCCCACCCCGCCGCAGGCCGACGTGGCGGAGGTCCTCCGTACAACAGCCGAGCTGAAACGATCGGGGCGGGTTACTTACCGGGACCTATTGAGTGCGAGTTGTAACCTCAGGCAGCGGCTGGCTCTAGCGATTTGCGGACTTTCTGATGATCCGCCGACGCTCTTTCTGCCGATGGATCGTCTGCAAGCGAGTGAACTGATACTGAAAAGCTCGGAATTATCGGACGCGCCGCAAAGTCCATCGTCCGACGATCTGTCCGAACGGGTCCGCCGCATTTGGATTCAATTGTTAAGAATAAATGCGGATTAAATGGCCGCTCCTGCAGAATGAAGGCATAATTTATCAGACCCGGCGATAAGAGCCTTTTCACTCGGATTGCGAAAACATAGCGCCGAATTTGACCGTAATATTAATGCGTGTTATATTTGCTGGGTCTATAAGTCTATATGCAATCGTTTGCTTAAGCTTTGGCAACATTGGGTTTAGCAACGTCGAGCATCGCGAGCAAATGATCTCGACTGAAAGGGTGGGATGGGCTCGATTGGCTGTTTAACCAGCGTTCATAACAGGACTATTCCAGATGTTGATCGATCATCGGTCTCAAGTCCTGCAGGCAATTGATCTTGTTGAGTTGATCAGCCAGAGCGTCGCGCTCAAACGCCGTGGTAAAAATTACGTAGGACTGTGTCCTTTCCACCAGGAAAAGACGCCCTCGTTCTACGTAAATCCCAGCCGGCAGACGTTTTACTGCTTTGGCTGCAAAGCGAGCGGTACGGCCTTCGATTTCGTGATGCGCCGCGACCGCGTTGAATTCAAAGAGGCACTGCAGATCCTGGCTCGCAGTGCTGGCATCGAACTGCCGGAATTCGGCGGATCGAAACATAAACCAGGTGAGAGACAGGCTTTGCTGGATGCTTTGTCGGCGGCCTGTCGGTTCTTTGAAAACTTGTTTTGGCACCCCGAACAGGGTCTGGCTGCCCGCGAGTATCTCCAAAAACGCGGCTTCACCGACGAATCGCTCAAACGATTCCAGGTGGGCTTGGCTGCCGATGCCTGGGACGCGCTCCTGAAGAGCCCCGTGGGCCGGAAGTTTCCCCCCGCGGTCTTGGCGCAGGCCGGCTTGGTCAAACCCCGCGAACGCGGCGACGGCTTCTACGACACTTTCCGCAACCGGATCATGTTTCCGATCCGCAATGAGAGCGGACAGATAATAGCGTTCGGCGGCCGAATCCTGCCCGGTTCGCCCGATCCAGCCAAGTACCTCAACAGCCCCGAAACCCTGCTGTTCTCCAAGAGTCGCTGTGCCTTCGG
>JBLNDH010000006.1:0-4340 GCA_050261455.1 Bacillota bacterium | reverse complement strand
GGAAAGGCGGCCGTAGATGGGATCAGCGTTGGGTCCGATGGCCTTGGCCTTCCGCGCTTGGCGCTCTGCGCGGGCCTCGCTGCGGTCCAGGCCCCGGTATTCGCGCCCGTCCGCACCCTGGTAGTGGGTGCCGGCCGGCTCAATCTCATTCAGCTTGTCGAGCACAACCCGCACTTCGGGGTAGCGCCGGGCCAGCCGCTGCAAGCGCCAAGACCGGAGCATAGACGCCGGTGGGATCATATCGGCCTTGGCCCGCTCCTGTTTGTCGGGGCTGTCGGGGTCAGCGTCAGCCAGCGCGGCCAGGGCATTGTGAACAACCCGCGCCCGCTGCCTGAGCAGGTCTGTATCCCACGCCTGACGCGGTGTGTGAAGGCGCGGACTCTCCAGTGCTGCGACCATACGATAACTCCTGGTGGCTCTGGGCCACCTGTTAGAAGATGGATTTCACCCCGGTAAAGGCGCGGCCCCGTCGCCGTCCTGTCGGGGTAAAAGGAAAGGCGAAGGGCAGGCTATTCACCTGCCCCCCGCTGAGTGGGTCAGGCAGCGGCCATGTTGCGCTTGCAGGTTTCGACGATGGCCGCGAGCGCTTCCAATTCTTCCGGTGTCTGGACGCTGGCCGCGATTTGCTCCAGGGCCTTGGGGTCTTTCGCAGCGGCCGTGATAGTCGCGACAGCGGCCGCCTTGTCTTTCTTCTCACGGGCAGCGCGCTTGGCCGCGGGCGTGTCATTGACGGACCCGACAATCCAGTGGGAGGCCGCATTTGCATGCGCATTCGCGCCCGCTTGCAGGACGCAGCCGAGCATAAGGGCCACGGTCAGGCTCGTTTCATCCACCAGGGCGGCCACGCGCTCGCTGAACGGTTTATCCTCGGCCGCGTAGAACGACCGCAGCCCTTCGGCCGCCTTCAGTGCCTGCTCCTGCGCGCCTTCCCCGGTATAGCTTGCGACAACGAACCTGCGGGCCTGACCGCTTTCATCATTCCACCCAAACGTGGGCTTGTTCTTTCCTTCTGCGCCGGCCTTGGCCCTATCGTCGCCCCTGACCACAACCGCCCACCCGTCCCCGTCCTGCTCGCTGTCAATGAGCAGGTGACGGGTCCAGCACTGGGCAGCGACGGTCTCCAGGGCGGCCTTGTTGACGATAGCGTTGAACGTAGCGGACATCGGATTCTCCCGGCCCCGCAGGGCCTATCTAGTGGTATCTTCTATGGTTGCGACACTCACAACCAACTACTGAAGTATGCACCACCGCCTGCGCGGGGCAACCTGATTTTCGACTTTGGAAAGAGCGGCTAAGTCGGCTTGCAGGATAGACTTACGCGACAGGATTGGGGCGGCAATCAGGGGAGAGATAGCAGGGTTGCGATATGGCTTTGGAGGGGGAAAGACAAGGCGCGACGCGCGATTGCCGGTCTCGCCAGGCTCGCCGCTTTCGCCGAATTCTTACGCCTGGTCCCGCCCATCGTCCCGATGGCAATTGCCGGGGTGGCCGAGTCCACAGAGCCATCGGCAGTGGCACAGACCGCATAGGGATGGAAAGGCGCATTACCATCCCTAGCAGCCGCTGCCGCCGACCTCGCCGAAAGTGCCAAGATACTGTCCGCGAGCCGAGCGGCCCTCGATGCCACCATCCTCACCACAATTCGGCCGCAGCCTGGACCTTCGCCATTCCCCACCCCCTCGACTTTTCTTTTTCCCGGCCACCGGCTGGAGGCTTTCGTTTTGGCAATGCACAGGGACGGTAATCTCAAAGACAGCGCGAGCGGACTCGCCCATATTGGGGGTCATGCCTCCCCCTGAAAGGCGCGCCTTGGGCGTATCGAGTAGCCCGAGTGCCTCTTCATCGAGCCACGGCAGACGTGGTGAAGTGTGAGAGGCATTACGCCCAGCGCAGGCGCCGTCTTATGCCTTGCCGCGCGTAAACCACTGTGGGATGAGCCGTTTCGCCCTATGATTTCCCCATGACGCCCATCGCCCCCACACCGGACCGGATGAACCAGCTTTGGCGGGAGATGCTCACCTGGCCGGTCGCTCACCGGATGAACATGATCCTGTCCCTTGCGCATGCCACGATGGATGAGAGCGGCAAGTCGATGCTCGATGCCGGCCTCTTCGATTCCAAGGCGCAGCGCCCGGTCTACGTCATTGCCGCGTGCGGACCCAGGGCGGATGACGTGCGTGAGCTGGTTCGCAGGATGATCGCTGCTCTGCCTAGGGGATCATTCGAGACGTTGAAGGAAGGTCATCAGCAGACGCCGCTGAGCGAGCGGACAGAGGAATGATGGTTGTTCTTCAGTGCCGGACGCGGTGGAGGGAAGGCGCGTAACGACCCCCTGGCAAGGAGGCCGTTTTGTGCCGGCTCGCGTCTGTCGGTCGGCTGCAACGTCCTGGGCAATTGCCGCGGCCCCAGGCTTTCACCCGCCGCGCTGCTATTCCATCCGTCAGGGGCCGCCCACATCCGGCTGGATTCGGCAGAACTCACTTCGCACCGCGGCATCCCGGTCGCCGCCACCTCTCGGAATCCTCTCGGTCCCGATGTGTTCGTCACTGGCAGGCGGCCGTGCGTTGTCGCTCGCCAGCGCTATGTCCGAGAGGGATAGACGCCGAATCAGTGCCCGCCGTTCTTCCACCCTGATATTCACCTCCGGCGACCTCTAACTTGAGGCGATGCCGAAGACCGAGCCGTCGGAATCCGAGAAGCAGTACCGGGGCTTCCAGGTCCACATCGAGGGCAACTTCGCCGAGAGCCACCCCTTCACGGCCGAATGGGAGGACGGCTTGGCGGTCTACTTCCCCGTTCCCAAGCCGGTGCGGTTCAAGAACTGCGCTGACGCCTTCCGCACGGCCTGTCACCTGATCGACGTGCAGTACGAGGCGGAGGCGCAAGCCGCCTGCCAATACTTCAACCCTGGGGCCAAGCTGTGAAGCCCATCCTCGACGACAACGACAACATTCCCGGCTGGCCCATTGTCTGCCAGGCTCACGAAGTCGGCATCCGCCAAGCCAAGGACTTCCCGTGGCGCTTCGCGGGCCTGTTCGTCGGCATCGCCGGGCGGGTCATCTGCAATTCCCACAACTGCCTGCCTCGCAAACCCACCAAGGCTCTGGGCCAGAAACGCAGCGACAAGCTGATGCCGCATGAAGTGCTGCTCAGCCGCGAGCGGTTCTTCATGCACGAGCAGCGCGTGACGGTCTACATGGGCCAGTGCAAGCGATGCGGGTTCATCTACTGGGGGCTACCCGAGAAATGACCACTTACGAACAGGAACGCGCGGGCCGCAAGCGCGCCGAGCGGATGCTGGAGGAGCTGGTGGGCCATGCCTGGGTGGATGCCGAGCCATCGGCCAGCGGTAAGGCCGGCTTCCGGTGCCTGTACTGCGACCACTACACCAACGCGCCGGTCAAGGCCGTGTACTCGCCGTGCCCCAAGCTGGTGGAGACGGTGAAACGGGCGCGGGAGGGATCGCGATGATCGACAACGACCGGCCGGTGATGCGGAAGGAGAGACGGAAGAAGCTCTCGCCCTTGGCCAGCCTGCCAGAGAAATGGCAGAAGGAGTACCAGCGCATCCTGCCGCTGGCGATCGCCAAGTACAGCGGCCAATGGGGTGGCGAAGACGAGTGCCGCTACGTCATCCACTCCTACGTGGTGGACTGCTGGCGAGCGGAACAGAAGACGGCCACGCCCACACAGGGCCTCTTGTTTGGCGCATAAAAAAGCATCGAACGTTGAAAAAGGAGGGGGGGAACCTTCTTCGGGGAGTACGTCCGATGCAGTAGCCAAATCTTACTTCCGCCCTGTCCCCCGTCAATTGCGCCGGCACTGCTTGTGGCCCGTCGCATTCACCTGGTCTCTGCGGCCATCCTGCTGATCCGTTCAGTTCGGTGTTTCAAGTGGAGGTTCCATGTACGTCACGTTCATCGACATGAAGGGCAACCGTATCTCTGGCCCAATCGCAATGGATCGTCTGCCCGCCGTGGGCGAGGAGGTCCGCCTGGGTGACGATCTCCATGTCGTTCAAGGCACTCCCGTTCTCAATGAACCGCAAATGCTCCCTGCCGGGAACCGCTTCGTGTCGGTCCTGACCGTCGCGCCCAAAGGCAAGGGCAAGAAGAAGGCCGAGAGCGTGCTGGTGAAGGAATAGCCGGATTCCCATGGAGGGCTCTGCACGATGTTCAACGATCGTACCAAGCCGCTCTACCTGAGCGGCCCCATGTCCGGCCTGCCGGAACACAATATCCCCGCCTTCAACGCGGCGGCGGCACGGCTCCGACGCCTCGGCTTCTGCGTCGTCAATCCGGCCGAGTATCCCCACACGACCACCCCTGGGACGAGTTGGGA
>JBLNDH010000005.1:0-5078 GCA_050261455.1 Bacillota bacterium | reverse complement strand
TCCACCGGCACCAGCGTCCCCGGGGTATCGGTTGTGCGTGTGGCCGAGACGTAGAGGGGGAACTCCACCGGCTGACGGATCAGCAGGTTGAAGGTACGCGACAGGTGAATGGCGTGCCCCTCTTCGATTCCCGCCGGGAGCAGGCAGAGTGCGGAGGGCTCGGCGGAAGGTTCGGCCGTCTCGACTTCGATGTAGTACGAATGCGCCAAGCCGCCGGAGATGCGCACGCCTCGGCCGCGGCGGACCATTCCGTAGTACGCCGCTCCGCGCGATACCGCCAGGTCGAGGCGGTCGTTGTTCAGCACGTGGGGTGTCCAGTCGCCCTTCGTGTCGGGCGATTTGGCAAACCACGACGCGATGACGTTGATCATGCGATCGCGCAGCAGGGGCGAGGCGAAGAAGCCGCCGTTGAACAGGACCGTATCCGGCCGCGCCAAGTCATGATTGAGCTTGATGATGTTGTCCTGATCGATACCGGCCTCGCGATGGGCCGAGAGAAACGCCGCCAGGTAGCGGGTGATGGCCGGGTCCGGCGCATAGGGCAGGCCGAACTCCTGGAAGCCCGAGCGGCGTGCGGCCGGCTTGGCATCGAGCGCCACGGGAGGCAGGAAACCTTCCACCAGGAGATTTACAACCTCCTGGCGCGTGATCTCCACCTGGCGTGCCCCCCCGATGAGCTTTGCCCCCGTCGTGGCCAGGTTGATCGTGAGCTTTTCCGGCGCCTGGGTGTCCAGCAGGGTTTCTTTCACTTGCCGGCACGACCGCAGCAGGGGGCCCCATTCGCGCGGCGAGACCTTTCCGCCAGGGGTGATCTTCTGTTCGACATGGTGCGCCAGGGCCAGGTCCAGGTTGTCACCGCCGAGGATCAGGTGCTCGCCAACCGCGATGCGGTGGAACAGCACCTTGCCCCCCTCGGCCGGGCGCACGCGGATGAGCGTGAAGTCGGTGGTTCCGCCGCCCACGTCCACCACGAGGATTTTCTGGCCGGCGGAGACTTGTGATTCCCAGGCGTTGCCCTGGGCATTGATCCAGGCGTAAAACGCCGCCTGCGGTTCTTCAACGAGCGTGAGCTTGATCAATCCGGCCTGGCGGGCCGCCTCGACCGTCAACTCCCTGGCCACCTCGTCGAAGGAGGCCGGCACCGTGAGCACGACTTCCTGTTCCGACAGGGGGTGTTGCGGATGCTGGTGATCCCAAGCCGCGCGAAGATGGCTGAGATATCGCGCGGAGGCATCCACCGGCGACAGGCGTTCCACGTCGGTTGCCGCATGCCAGGGCAAGAGCGCCCCGGTTCGATCGACGCCTGAGTGGGACAGCCACGACTTGGCCGACGAGATGAGCCGGCCCGGCACGGTTGTGCCGTGATCGCGGGCGAAGAATCCCACGGCATGCTTCGGGTCTTCAGTGGACCACGGCAGCCTCAATGCGCCTGGGGGGAACTCGCCGCCGGCGGCTTCATAATGGAACGAGGGCAGCGTTTCGCGCGATTCGAGCGTGCTTGCCGCCACGAGCTGTGGGATCAGAACATCGCGCACGCGCCAAGCCGGCTCCTCCGTGTCCACATACGCCATGGAGGAGTTGGTCGTGCCCAGATCGATGCCGATGATGAATCGGCTGGGCTGGTCTGTCGTATCCTTCAACTGCATCATGGATCATCAATGACCAGAACTCGCCTCCAAACCCGAGCCTGCGGAGGCGTTCTCAGGGGGCTCTGGGGTTTGGAGCTCGTTCTATACGGTAGGCGCGTTCCCGAAGAACGCGCAGAAGCACTATTGTAAGGCCATTGCCCTCTCTTGGCGATGACCCGCGGTGTTGGCAGCAGGAACCCCTTGCGCGGGGCGTGGCCGCGACCGTAATCCGTACCGGAGGAACGGGGTTTGCTGTAGGGGTTTTCTGTGATTGATCCCAATCGCGTCCATGCACGATTGGCGACGGACGTCCCGGTTGTTTTTGCTAGGAGTTGCACTATGAAAGTACGTTGGCTGACAATCGGAGGAGCCGCATTGGGTTTCACTGGCTTGGCACCACTGAGCATTGCGGTTGCTGTGTCCGAACCATCTACGACCGTCCGCGCGGTAGCTCACCAGCGCGATGAAGGGTCGCGTCAGCAACCTCGGCGCACGCCGGTCCAATATGAAGATCTGCCTCGGGCGGTGAGGAACACGCTGCATGATGAGGCCGGTGGTCAGGGTTTCACACGCATTACTCGCGTCACCGATGAGGGTCAGACGTGGTATGTGGCCGAGTTGAACAATGGCCAGACTGTGCGAGTGGATTCCAGCGGTAACCTGATTGAGAGTCCAAAGAAGCTTTCCAGTCGGGGCCGCAACGAATTGGAGGAAGGCGGTATCGAACGCCAGGTTGTGCCGGTCCACAGCCTGCCCGGAGCTGTCCAGAGCACGATCAACAGCGAACGCGGACAGGACAGGGTGACGCAAGTGGTCAAGATTATTCGCGGCAACGAGGTCCATTACCGGGTGCGCCTTGAGGGTCCCAATGAGCGGATCCGGATGCTTCGCCTCGATGAAAAGGGGAAGCTGCTGGCGCAATGGAATGCGACCGAGCCCGGCCGGGTTGAGGTGAAAATGAACACCTTGCCTGGTGCGGTGAAAGGTACCCTCTTGCGTGAGGCCAATGGCGAGAAGATCGAAGAAATTACACAGGTGACTCGCAACAACAGCACTTGGTATGTCGCCGAAATCGAGGATCGCTCGGGCCACCTCAGGACCGTCCGTGTCGATAGCAACGGCAGGGGGATGCACCGCGACTACCCGAGCCGTTGACGGTTGGCCCGGCATTCCCGACGGGGTCCATTTGGCGGCCCGCTGGCGCACGTCCTGCTGCCTGATCCTTTACGGATGTGCGCCGCATGCTTGACCGCCTGACTAACCTCATTGCCCAGCTTGGCCATTGGGGTTATCTGATCATCTTTCTGGCCGTCACCTTGGAGTCCGCTGCGTTCCTGGGCTTTGTCGTGCCCGGCGAAACCCTTGTCGTGTTCGGCGGATTTCTAGCCGCTCGACGGGTCTTGAAGCTTGCCGACCTGATTCCCCTGGTCTGCATCGGTGCTATTCTTGGTGATAGCATCGGCTATGAGGTGGGCAAGCACCTGGGGCGTGCCTGGCTACTTCGCCATGGCCGTTGGGTTGGTCTTCATGAGGCCCATCTGAAAAAGGTCGAGGGGTTTTTCGAGCGGCATGGTGGGAAGACCGTCATCATTGGCCGCTTCTCCGCCTTTCTCCGGGCCCTGACTCCGTTTGTCGCCGGCACCTCTCATATGAGGTATTTCCGGTTCCTTTTCTACAATGCCCTTGGCGGTATTGTCTGGGGTGTCATCTTCGTCCTGCTCGGGTACTTTCTCGGGGCCAGTTGGAAGCTGATCGAGCATTGGGTTGGCCGCGCCAGCGCCGTTCTCGGGGGTACTTTCCTCCTGATTCTCGCACTGGTTTGGCTCGGACGTTGGCTCATCCGTAACGAACGAGCCGTCCGCCACCAATTCGCCAGGCTCATCCATCGCCCCGCGGTCCTTAAGTTTCGTCGTCGCTTCGCCCCCCAGATTGCCTTCATAAAGGCCCGCCTGACGCCCCGTGGCCTGTTGGGTTTGCATCTGACGTTGGGCGTCCTCGTGCTTGTCGCCGCGGCCGGGTTGTTTGTCGTCATTGCCCGAGGCGTTATGGCCGGTGATCCGCTGACGCTTCTCGACGAGCGTGTTGCCCTGTGGCTCTATGACCATGCCACTCCGGGTCTGACTCAAGTGATGACCGCCATCAGTTATCTCGGCTCGCTTCCGGTGATCTTCGGCCTGACGGTGTTGTTTGCTGCCGACTTTCTCTGGCGGCGCGAAGGGTATCGACTCTTGGCCCTGCTACTGACGGTTCCCGTCGGCGCCCTGCTCAATTCCGCCCTAACGCATCTATTTCACCGCGACCGTCCGCCCTTTGCCGTGCCGATGCCGTACCTCAGCCGCTATGGCTTTCCCAGCAGTCGCGCTACCGTGGCCGTGCTGTTGTATGGCCTCGTTGCGGTATTCATTGTCCGTCGGCTGCGCACCTGGCGATGGCGCGTGGTGGCGGTCCTCATCGCTTCGTTTTTGATTCTCCTGATTGGGCTGAGCCTCATCTATTTGGACATCCAGTATCTCAGCGATGTCCTGGCCGGCTATGTCGAAGGCATCGCCTGGCTGGCGATCTGCCTTACCTCGGTTGAATCTCTCCGGCGGGCGCGTCAACCGGCGGCTCACTCCCAGGTGCGTTGAGGATGCCGGGAACATGGTACCCGACGCGTTCCAAGAAGGCGGCGATATCAAGAACATTGCCAATGGCCCGTCACGCGACTGGCCATTGGCAATTCGGGCAAGGTTTCATTGATGAGAATCAGAGCGGCTCGATCGGTTCTTCCTCCAGCACATCGGTCGGCTCTTCCTCCAACATCGCCGCGGCCTCGGCTGGCGTCGTGGAGGGCTCCGTCGTCTGGATGGATGGCACCACTTCTTGGGCTCCCAGCAGCCGCAACAGAGTCGGTCCGGCACTCAGACGAGCGGGCATGGTTACCTCGGCCAGCGGTGTCGTCGGATCCTCCAGCTTTGCCACCTTCACGGCATCCGTGCCGAGGGTGTAGAGGAAATCGCCAATCCGCACGCTGCGCTGCGGTTGACCGATGTGCTCCACACGCCCGAGATTGGTAATGACCTTCGTCGGATCCGCGTTCTCCGGATCCAACTTCAGCACGTCCAGTCCGCCCACCGTCGGGTCGTCGGGCGTCGATGGGGTGACATAGTCCACCAGTGGCAGCGTCAGAATCTGGTACTGCGGGTAGTACGAAAACGCATGATGGTCCCACTCTGCCGCCGTCCAGCTTGCGCCATTCCAGGTCGTCGTGTTGGCGTAGGAGTACACCCCGAGGCGCTTGGGGTTGTCCAGACTGGTCACATCGAACAGCGACACCTGCACGCCCAGGATGCGTCCCTGGCTGTCCGTGTCCCGTCCCACGCCGATCAGCAGGTGGCGAGTTTCCTGGTTTGCATCCGTGTAGTCGAACGGATGCAGATACGCCGAGTAACCCGGGATCTTCAGCTCCTT
>JBLNDH010000004.1:0-10526 GCA_050261455.1 Bacillota bacterium | reverse complement strand
TGATCCTGTCGCATCGCCGCCAGAACCCCCGGCCGGCCCAGCTTCCGCATCTCCTCCGTTGCCTGCTGACGCTCGCGAACCGATTCCGAATCGAGCTGCGGCAGGAGCTCTTGCAGCCGTTGCACCACCGCCACCTCCGCCGGGATGCGATCGAACAGCCGATACACATCCCCCGCCCCGGGCCCCAGCACGTTCTTCTGAGCCAGCTTCTGAAGAAGCGGGGCCAGCAGTTCGTCCACCTCCAGCTGGTGCTCGGCACGGATCGCTTCCAGGCTCGACCCCTTGGAATCCAGCACCTGCTGCGTCATCTCGCTGTTCTCCTGCAGGTAGATTTCCAGCTCGACGCCTTCCATTCCCGGCCGGCTGCGATAGGAAACCGCCAGAACCTCCTTGCCCCGACGAATCGTCCCGATGAGGGTTACCCGATCCCCCTTGGCTTCGAGAGTCGCTTTGACGTACCCATCTTGTTTGTCATCGCCGGTATCGCGATACCAAAGCTGTACCGATCGCTCAGACACAACGGAGCCATTGGACAGCGACTTGCCAGGCACGTATCGCCAGGTCCACTGGGCAGAAGATCCGACAATTTCCGTGCGCACGGCCTCAGCCTTGGCCCAGTCCTCGGGCGGCGTAAACTGCACAACCAGACAGCCATCCTCAAGATTGAAGTCTGCCAGCTTTGACAATTCAAAACGCCCACGCCGTTGCGTTTTGTGTTCCGAGGGCAATTCCGGCTCGTCCGGGAACCCCCAGGCCATTGTCCCCCCAGCAGGCATCAGTAAGAGCAGCACAACAACGGTCGCTCGCAACGCACGATTCATTGGCACAGGGCCCTCCCAACCCCGCGTCCTCAACCCGCGGCGAATCTATCCCTCACTTCCTGGAAACGGTACGCCGGAAATCCATGCAGACGCCCTCAACAAACCGGCCGATCCCTGCCGGGTGTCCTATCCAAGCCGGACCGGAGCGTAGCGTAGGTCCGGATCTTCCCGATCGTGCAGACGATCTGGACTTGCGCTGCGATACAGTCCGGCTTGGGGGTTTCTCCTGTGGACTGAATCCTTCGGGGTCCCCCACCGACTCTGCTGATTCAGAAGGAATGACCCTTTGAGATCGAGCCGGGCCGTCCCCGGCCCGACATCCCCCCTACTTGGTCACCCAGCATGCCGCCACGTGCCCGGGCGAGGCAGTCTTGGGTTCCAGCGGCGGCATCTCCGCCTGGCACTTACGCAGAATCCGAAACCGCTCGCCGCCGGACTCGATCGGCACCGTATCCTTCGCATCCGCCTCTGCTGCCGCCTGCCGGGCCAGCGGACATCGCGGATGAAATGGGCACCCCGTTGGGGGCTTGGCCGGCGAGGGCACCTCGCCGCTCAATACAATCCGCTTGCGCGTCGGCCGCGGATTGGGCTCAGGAATCGCCGACAGCAGCGACATCGTGTACGGATGCTTCGGATTCGCGTAGAGCTCGCTGGCCGTCGCCTGCTCCACGATATGCCCCAGGTACATCACCGCCACTTCATCCGAGAAGTGCTCTACCACCGCCAGGTTGTGTGCGATGAACAGATACGCGATTTTCCGCTCCCGCTGCAGATCGCTCAGCAGATTCAGAATCTGCGATTGAATCGACACGTCCAGTGCCGACACCGGCTCGTCGCACACGATGAAATCTGGTGAAAGCGAGAGCGCCCGGGCAATCCCAATGCGCTGCCGCTGCCCGCCCGAAAACTCATGCGGATACCGCACCGCATACGCCGGGTCCAGCCCCACCCGCTGCAGCAGCGACGCCACCAACTCATCCTTCGCCTTGCCCCGGGCAATGCCATGCACCTGGATCGGCTCGCCAATGATGTTCCCCACCGTCATCCGCGGGTTCAGCGAGCTGACCGGGTCCTGGAAAATGATCTGCATATGCCGCCGCGTGCGTCGCAGTTCGCTCGGCGAGAGCGCATACAGATCCTTTCCCCGGTACACCACCGAACCGCCCGTTGCCGGGATCAGTCGCAGGATCGTCCGCCCCACCGTCGTCTTGCCGCACCCGGATTCCCCCACCAGCCCCAGCGTCTTGCCTTCGCGCACCGTGAACGACACCCCATCGACCGCCTTCACATGCCCCACCGTCCGCGAGAGCACGCCCCGGCGAATGGGAAACCACGTCCGCAGATCGCGCACTTCCAACAGCGGCGCCGTCGCAGCGCCCTGGCGGTTGTCAACGTGATCCAGCGAAGTCGTAGCCGGCGAGGTTGTCGCTATCGATCGATCGTTCACTTGGGCAACTCCTCCTCAACCACCAGCGGCGCCACTTCGCGCCGATGGTCCAACACCGGCAATGTCACCGGCGCCGATGCGAACCCCTCCACATGGTGGCACGCCGCCCAGTGCGACCCCTTGACCTCACGCAGCATCGGCTCAACATTCTGGCACGTCGGATCCCCCTGCATGCGATGACACCGCGGATGGAATTTGCATCCGCTGGGGAAATGGGCCGGGTTCGGCACCGTTCCCGGAATCGTTTCCAATCGTTCCGCCCGCTGCCCCAGCTTGGGGATCGAGCGGAACAGCCCCTCCGTATACGGATGCTGCGGATGATCGAACAGATCCTCCACCGTCGCGAACTCCACCAGCCGGCTTGCGTACATCACCCCCACCACGTCCGCATTCTCCGCCACCACCCCCAGGTCGTGCGTGATCAGCAGGATCGCCATCCCCGTCTCCCGCTGCAGCTTCCGCAAGAGCTCCAGGATCTGCGCCTGGATCGTCACATCCAGCGCCGTCGTCGGCTCATCCGCAATCAGCAATTTCGGTCTGCACGACAGCGCCATCGCGATCATCACCCGCTGCCGCATTCCCCCCGACATCTGGTGCGGATACTCGCCCAGCCGCCGGCCCGGGTCCGCAATCCCCACATCGTTCAGGCTCTGCTCGGCAATCGCCCTCGCCTCCCGTGGCGACACATGCTGATGCAGCAGGATCGCCTCCATGATCTGGTCGCCAATCGTAAACACCGGGTTCAGCGAGGTCATCGGCTCCTGGAAGATCATGGCAATGTCCTGGCCGCGAACCTGCCGCATCTGGCTTTCCGACAGCTTCAGCAAATCCCGCCCCTCCAGCAGGATCTGCCCCGACAGCACCTTTCCCGGCGGCTCGGGAATCAATCGCAGGATCGACAACGCCGAAACCGACTTGCCGCACCCGCTCTCCCCCACCAGCGCCACCGTCTGTCCCGGATAGATGCTCCACGACACATCGCGCACAGGCCGAATCTGCCCTCGCTTGGTTTCGAAGGCCACATTCAGTTCGCGAACTTCCAGGAGCGGCTTGTCCATGTCTTCGCTTTCAGAATTCGTCCTACTCTTTCCGAATCCGCGGATCGATCGCATCCCGCAGCGACTCGCCCACCATGTTATAGGCAAAAACCGTCAAGAAAATCGCCAGCCCCGGGAAAATCGCCATCCACCAGGTAAATGTCCCGCCCACGCTGCGGGCCTGCTCCAGCATCTGCCCCCAGCTCGGCTCGTCCACCAGGCCCAATCCCAGGAAGCTCAGCGTCGCTTCCGCCAGGATCGCCGACGCCACGCCGAAGCTTGCCGACACCAGCACCGGCGTAATCCCGTTGGGCAGCATGTGCCGGAAGAGCACCGATCGCAAGGGCAACCCCGCCGCGATCGCCGCCTGCACGAAATCCTGTTTCCGCAGCTTCAAAAACTCCGCCCGGATGAACCGCGCGTTGCCCGTCCACCCCACCAGCCCGATGATCACCATGATCATGTACAAACTGCGTTCGAAGAACGCCACGAACGTGATCAGCAGGAACAGCGTCGGGATGGCCTCGAAAATCTCCACCAGGCGCATCCCGATGATGTCCACCTTCCCCGCAAAATACCCCATGATCCCGCCGACGACCACGCCGATCGCCACGGCGATGCCCGTCGAGATGAACCCGATCGACAGCGCAATTCGGCTCGCGTGGATCATCCGGCTGCACACATCCGCCCCGTTGACCTCCGTGCCCAGCCAGTGCTCCCGACTCGGCGGCGAAAGACGCGTCCCCGGCTGATCGCGCAGCCGATCCGACGGCGAATAGGGAATCGGCGTATAAAGGGCATACTCGATCGCCCCCGCCTTCTTCGCCACTCGATACTGCTCATACACCACCGTTTCCGGCGGCCGGACCAGAAACAGAACCAGCACCCCGCATAATGCCGCCGCCACGACCAGCACGATCGCCGCCCGTTTTCCCCACAGGATTCGCCTCAGCGTCAGCAGCATCACCCCCACCATCGCCAGGATCAGCAGCAGCCCATCCACCGCGGTAAGGCTCTTCAGCAGCGGACTGGACCACTTCCCGTTCATCTTCAGGAGAATCGGATGGCTGTTGGCGATCAGCGGCGCAAAGACCGCCATCAGCACCAGGATGCCAATCCACACCGCCCCCAGCCGCGCCCGCCAGCTCACAAACGTGTCCACCAGCACCTGCCGGGCGTAACTGCGCGCCGGAACGTGCTCGATCGGCTCCGCATAATCCGCCGGCGGAATCGGCATCGAATTGGCCATCGCCTCGCTACTCATACGTCACACGCGGATCCGCCATCGCATACCCAACGTCAGCTAGTAAATACCCCAGTAACCCGAGGATCCCCGCCACCAGCGTATCCGAGAGCACCAGCTCCCGATCGCGCATGTTCACCGCTTCAACCGCCAGCCGCCCCATGCCCGGCAATCCGAAAATCGTCTCCACAATCACCGACCCGGCCAAAAGCCCCGGCAGGATCTGGGCCCCCACCGTAATCAACGGCAGCAAGCTGTTCCGAAACACGTGCACATACAACACCGCGCGCTCCCGCACCCCCTTGGCGCGGGCCGTCCGCACATAGTCCGCCGAGATCGTGTCCAGCACCGCCCCACGTGCCAACTTCGACAGGAATGCGAAGCTCCCATAGCTCAAGCAAATCACCGGCAACACCAGATGCCACAGCGTATCGAGCAGCCACCCGCGCTCGAATCCACCCGCCCCCACGCTCGGCAGAAATGCCATGCTGTCCGCCCGGATATCGTGCAACCCCGCCGTGGGAAACAGCCGCCAGTAGTCCGCGTTCGTCAGATATCCCTGCAGCAGCACCCCCGCCCAGATCGTCGGGATCGACCACATCGCCAGCAGCACCGTTCCCGATGCCACATCCACAAACTGTCCCCGGTGCCTCGCCGCCTTGATCCCGCTGAAAATCGCAATCGCATACACCACCGGCAGCGAGATCAGGTTCAACAGCAGCGTGATCGGCAGCCGCTCCGCAATCAACCCCAGCACCGGCCGATTGAACCCGAAGCTGTCCCCCAGATCCGGCACCTTCAACATCGGCCAGCCCCATTTGCCATCCGCCCGATCCTTGAACCCGATCGGCGATACCTTGTTCAGCCAGTGCAGATACTGCACCGGCAGCGGCTTGTTCAGCCCATACCGCTTTTCCAGGTACTCCTGTCGCGCCCGCCGCTCCTCCGGACGCATCTGCCCCTCGCCCCGCATCAAGTCCGCACTGGTCCCCCCCGGCGACAGCGCCATCACCGTAAACACAATCACGGTAATCCCCAGCAGCGTCGGAACCACCAAGAGCAGTCTGCGGATAATATAGCTCAGCATGGCCGCCTACTTGCTCCACTTCTGCTGATCCTTGGGCACATACCACGGCATCGGCATGACGTAACGCCCATAGTAGTTCAAGCCAATCCGCGACCGCTCGATGTTTTTAATCCGCTTGTCATAGAAGACCAGGAACAGCCGATCAAACAGGAACGTATACGGCTGATCCTCATGGATGATCCGATGCGCCTGCCGCCACAGCGGCATGCGTTTGTCCTCCTCCACGGTCGCCCTCGCCTGATCGATCACCTTGTCCAGCTCCGGATTGGCGTACGACATGAAATCGTCGCCTTTATCCGCGATCTGACTCGAATGGAACATCTGGTAGATGTCCCCCTCCGGGCTACCCGTCCAACCCAGCGTGATGGCGTCGAAATCGCGCCCGTCCAGCTTCCTCAGCATGATCGGCCAATCCACGGGGTCCGGCTCCATCGCAATCCCCGCCTTGGCATAGTTGTCCTTCAAGAACAGCGCAATCCGCTCGCCAAGGCGGTTGTTCGACCCGTATGTGAGCTTGAACCGGAACGGCCGCCCATCGGGCCCTTCGATCAATCCATCCCCATTGCGATCTTCATACCCCGCTTCCTTGAGCAAAGCCTTCGCCCGCTCCGGATCATACGGCCACGGCTTCACATTCGGATCTGCCTGCTTCGTCAGCGGCGAAAATGGCCCCGTGCACACCTGCCCATACCCCAGCATGACCTCATCCACCATTCGCTGCCGATCCGTCAGCAACGTCATCGCCAGCCGAACCCGCTTGTCCGCAAACGGCGTCGGCTTGCCATTCTGCTTCTGGTTCCACGCCACGAACGTGTAGCCTGCCAGGGGACTTGGATATTCAAAGTGCTGCGTCCGCTCCAGCAGCTTCGAATCCTTCAACATCTCCCGATACTGCTCCGGCTGCGCCGAAAATGCATCCGTCTCCCCGTTCTTGAACATCGTCAGCGACGCCGACTCCTGCTCCACCTCATGCCAGACCAGTCGATCGAACGTCGGCGGCTCGCCCCAATACCGCTCGTTGCGAACCAGCTCAATGCGATCCCCCGGCCGCCACGATGCCGGGTCCTTCAGCATGTACGGCCCCGTCCCCATCAAGAGCCCCGTCGATTCATTGAACTGCTGCGGCGTGTACCTCTCGTAGAAATGCTTCGGCATGATCTGCAGGCCCGCCGCCAGATCGAAACTCTCGAAGTAAGGCTCCTTGAACTTGAAGACCACCTCGTAATCGTTCCGCTTTTCCACCGCCGCGATTTTCGAGACATACGCCCGATCGCGCGGCGCCGCCACCGCCGGGTTCATGATCCAGTGATACGTGAAGACCACATCGTCCGCTGTGAACGGAACCCCATCGGAGAACGTCACTCCCCGCCGAAGCCGAAAAGTGATCGTCCGTCCATCCTCGCTCTTCTGCCACGACGTCGCCAAAAGCGGCAGGTAATCGAGCGTATACGGATCTCGATACGCCAGGCTCTCCTGAACCCGCGCCTGCACCACCGTCGAATACGCATCCGTATTCGGCAGCAGCGGCGTCAACGCCGCCACCTTCACCGGGAAATCGCTCACCAGCCAATCGCCCAGTGCAAAATCCTTGTTGGCCTCCGCCTTCTTCACATGAACGAACGGATCCTTCGCCCCCGGCGGCTGCAAGGCGGCCGCCGCGCTGGCGCCGCTGTTCACCGTCACCCCCTCCTGGAGTGTCCGCCGAAGCTGCGAAATCTCCCGCGTTTGCGCAGTCAGCGTATTGTCGATGGTCTGAAGTGTGGCCCATTGCCGATCGTATTGTTTCATCGCCAGGAAGATGGCGACAATGAGCGCGATCAACAGGACGAACAAAAACAGGTCCTTCACGCCAAACCGGTTTTCCATGCGACCCTCAAACAGACGAGTCTCGGCTGCGCCACTTCACGCTTACCCCTCCTCCCTCCCTACGTGCCCTACGACTGGCAACTGGCAACTAACAACTGGCAACTAATAACTAAATTCTAGCCGCCTCCCGCTTCGGGTCGAACACGTCCCGCAGGCCGTCGCCCACGAAGTTGAGGCACAACAATGTGATCGCCAGCAGCAGGCACGGGAACAAAAGCAACCACCAATGACTGTTCACCGTATTCAGCGCCGGCAGCAGTCCTTCGCTCGCCAACGCCCCCCACGTGGGCAGCGGCTCCTTGATCCCGATCCCCAGAAAACTCAAAAACGACTCCTGCAGAATCGCCTGGGGCACGATCAACGTCGAGTAGACAATGATAGGACCGATCAGGTTGGGCAATAAATGGCGGAAGAAAATCCGTCCCTCCCCCAGGCCCATCGCCCGGGCCGCTTCAATGAATGGCTGAGCCCGCAAGGACAACACCTGCCCGCGGATGACTCGGGCCATCGTCAGCCAACTGACCAGCCCGATCGCCAGGAACAGCACCAGCAGGCTCGTCAGGTCCGCCGAACCACTCAGCCGGACCATCGGCCCTTCCAATGCGATCTTGAACAGGATAATGAGCAGCACGTACGGCAAACCGTACAACACATCCACCGATCGCATCAATAGGGAATCGATCCACCCTCCCCGATATCCCGCCACGAGCCCCACCGCCAGCCCCAGCACCACTGAAATCACCGCCGCCGCTAACCCGACAGCCAGGCTGATCGTTCCCCCCAGCAGCAGTCGCCCCAGCAGGCTCCGCCCCAGCCCATCCGTCCCCAACCACAGCGCCGCCCCGCCCCACTGCGGCCCCTGTCGCACCAACTCCGCATTCTGATTATCAAAGTAAAGTGACGTCCGCCCGATCGTCAGCGGCAGCGTCGCCACGCACACCAGCACAATTCCCAACAGAATCGCTCCCCCCACGCGCACCCGCCCACTGGCCAGCGCCCGCCGCCACACCCGATCCGGCACCTCCACCACCGCCCGCGTCTCCGACCCAGCCTGTTCCACATTCACCGCCATGCACCAAACCTCGTTGGATCACGGTATCTCAGCAAGAGCTGGTGGGGCAGACATTCCTGTCTGCCGCCCGCACACTCCGCCATGAACTCCATTCGCACAACGTGTCCCCGTCACCCCTTGCTTCCTTCCCCCTCCCTTCGTACCTACGTGCCTCCGTGCCTTCGTGCCTTGGTACCTCAGTTCCCCTTAGCAGTGACATCAATCCGCGGATCCACCAGCGCATACCCCACGTCCACCAGCAGATTGAACGCCAGCAGAAACACCGAATACACCATGACCGTCCCCAGGATCAGGGTCTGATCCCGATTCCGCACGCTGTTCACGAAGTGCTGCCCCAGCCCCGGCACATCAAACACCTTCTCCACCACAAACGACCCCGTGAACGTCGCAGCGGCCGCCGGCCCCAGATAGCTCAGCACCGGCAGCAGCGCGTTCCGCAAGCAATGCTTCCAGATCACCGTGGCATTCGACAACCCCTTGGCCCGCGCCGTTCGCACATAGTCATTGCCCAGCACATCGATCATCGACACGCGCGTCAGCCGGGCCGTATACGCCATCGGAATCAGCGACAAGGCAAAGCCCGGCAGCACCAGATCCCGCAGCGATCCCCAATGTCCGATCGGAAACCACGGCACCTGAACGCAGAAGATGATCAAGAGCAACGACGCCGCCACGAAACTCGGCAAGCTGATCCCCACCAGCGTCAAGGACAAACTGAACCAGTCGTAGAATCCCCCGCGGCGAACTGCCGCCAGCGTCCCCACCCCCACGCCCAGCAGCGTCGCCACGATCAACGCAAACAGTCCCAGCGTCACCGACACCGGCAGCGCCGTCGCCAGGATGTCATTCACCGTCCACCCTTGATACCGCATGCTTGGCCCGAAATCCCCATGCGCAATCAGCCGGGTCGGATAGTACGCCAGGAACGTGTACCACTTGTCCGCATGGAATTCGCGCAGCAGCACTTCCTGCGCCACCGGGTCCAGCTTGCGATCCGTCTGCTCAAACGGACTGCCCGGTGCCACCCACACCAGCGCGAACGTGATCAAATAGATCACCGCCAGGATCAGCGGAAACTGCAGCAGCCGAATGGCAATGAACTTCAACATGGCTCAACGTGGCATGGGCATTTGAATAGCACGGGCGGCCCGCCCATGCAACTCCATCAGTGCTTCTCACCTTCGCCGATTTCTCCTCCGCTACACACAATCATCCGTGGTAATAAACCGTAGCACGGGCGTCCCGCCCATGCGCCTTCTATCTGCGTTAACCTGCGGCCAAAACAACCCATCACCGCACCACTTCCACCGCCTGGAACATGATCATGTTCCGCGGACTCAGCGCAATCCCTTTGACGTTCTCCCGGAACATGAACTTGTTCACATAGTAATACACCGGGATGATCGGCGCTTCATCCAGCAGGATCTGCTCCGCCTGACTCAGCATCCCCAGCCGTTTGCCCTGGTCCGGCTCCCGCGCCGCCAGGTCACACAGCCGATCGTATTCGGCGTTCTTCCACCCCGCATCGTTATCATCGCTGCTCGAGAGGTACTTGTCCGTGAATGTCGAGACGTCGTTGTAATCGCCAAACCAGCTCGCCCGCGCCAGCTCATATTCCCGGTTGTGCAGCCGCGCGGTAAAGATCGCCGACTCGATCGGTTCCAGCTCCACGTCCACCCCCAGGTTCTCCAACCACTGCCGCCGCACCTGCTGCGCGATGTCCCCGTGCTGCGCCCCCGTGGCATACGTGAGCCGAATTCGCGGAAACCCCTTCCCCTGCGGATACCCCGCCTCCGCCAGCAGCCGCTGCGCCCCGGCCACGTCCAGGCCAATCCCCTTCGGCGACGCATACCCCGGCAAGCTCCCCGGCGGCACGTAATGCCCCGCCACCCGTTCCCCCAGACGGGTGATCGTTTCCACGATCGGCCTCTTGTCCAGGCTCATCGCAAAGGC
>JBLNDH010000003.1:0-7624 GCA_050261455.1 Bacillota bacterium | reverse complement strand
GACGACGGTGACGATGGGCGTACGCAGGCGGGACATCTCCATCATGTTCCGGGCGATGGACTCGGCCTGGCCACGCTCTTCAGCGCCGATCCCCGGGTAAGCGCCGGGGGTATCGATGAGGGTAACGACCGGCAATTGGAATTTCTCGGCCAGTTGCATGCAGCGCAAGGCCTTGCGGTATCCTTCCGGATGGGCCAGGCCAAAGCAGCAGGCGACGCGTTCTTTGGTATCGCGGCCCTTGTGATGGCCGATGAGGACCACTTTGTGCGGGCCGATGCGCGCCAGGCCGCAATGGATCGCCCGGTCGTCGCCAAAACGCCGATCGCCGTGCAATTCACGGAACTCCCGGCACATCATGTCTACATAATCTTTGAACAGGGGGCGTTGAGGATGCCGGGCAACTTGGACGGTTTCCCAGGCGGTGAGATTCTCGTAGGTTTTACGGAGGAGGGCAGTGTAGTTGGCGCGAAGCTGGCGGAGTTCCTTGCTGTAGTCTAATTGTTTCTGGGCTTGGAGGGTTTCGAGGTCGCGCAGTTGCTGTTCGAGCTTGGCCAGGGGTTTTTCGAATTCGAGGACGTGTGGCACGTAGCTTTTCCCGTTGGCGCCGTCCTGGGCATTCGAATTCGAATGGATACCATCAAGCGCAGCTACTGTCATAGGGTCCTCCGGCCGGCTTGGGTGTGCCGGGCCGCATTGCTCATCTCCGCCGTTATCAGTCTTGGCCGATCATTCGTAAGCCCCAATTCGGCCGAGCTGAACCAGCGAATAGCCTATTCCGAAGCGGCGAATCCTGCAAGTACCGACTCACGCTTCCCGTCATGGTCTCCTAACAAAAGCCAAATAACTAGACTGCATGGCTATGCCGGATTACTTTATCGGACGATGCAACCCAACTGCATAAGCATTCTGGGCGTGGGGCTACTAGGTGGATCGGTCGGTCTGGCGACCAAGGCGTTCATAAATGATTGTAGGGTCGTGGGGTATGGACATCGAGCTTCGACCCTGCAACAGGCCCTGGAAATCGGGGCGATCGATCAGGCCGAATCGGACTTGGCTGGTGCGGTTAAAGGGTGCGATCTGGTCATTCTTTGTACGCCGGTGGGGCTTTTCACGCAGATGCTCAAGGAGATCGCCGATCATCTGGAGCCGGGGACGATCGTGACCGACGTGGGGAGTACCAAGCGCTCGGTGGTTCGGGCGGCAGAGAAGATCCTGCCGGCGGGGGTGCATTTTGTCGGCAGCCATCCCATGGCCGGCAGTGAAAAGCGGGGAGTGGAGTATGCCAAGCCGGATCTGTTTCAGAATGCCGTCTGCATCCTGACGCCGACGCCACGAACGGATAAGAAGGCCTTGGCGACCGTCGACCGCTTTTGGCAGGCGTTGGGGATGAGCCGGGTGCAGATTTCGCCGCAGGAGCACGATCGCTTCCTGGCGGACATCAGCCACCTGCCGCATGCGATGGCCGCGTCGCTGATCAGCATGCAGACGGACCAAGAGCTGCCCCTGGCGGGCAAAGGGTTCCTCGATACCACACGCATTGCCGCCGGCGATGGGGCGCTGTGGCGCGATATCTTCCTGGACAACCGCGACAACCTGAAGACCTCGCTGGCCCGGCTGCGGAAGCAGTTGGAGTCGCTGGAAAAGCTGTTGGAAACGGAAGATGGGGACGCTTTGGCCACGTGGCTCAATCAGGCGGCGGTGCGCCGGCGGGGCCTGTTGAGTCAGAAGCTCCGCGAAGTCACGCCCGATTAGGGGATCGTTGCCAGGGGTTGGTTGCCAGTTGCCAGAGAGGGGCAAAGGGCTATTCACACGATTTTGCATGAAGGGCCGTGTCGTTGAGTGCACGGGCATGGATCTCAAGGGGCTATGTCATCCTGAGCGCAGCGAAGGATGACAAGCACTTCGGGACGCACCTTCATGCAAAGGGCTATTCAGCACTCGGTACTTCGCAGCCGGGGGCTTCGAGGAGATCCGAAAGTCGCTTGGTGGAGAAGGGACCTGCAACGGGGCGGGGAGTCGTCGCTTGCGCATCCAACGGGGCGACGGCGGGGGCATCCTGGCTGATAAAGGCGGAATCGATGAGGAAGTAATCGTCGCCATCGATGATGCCATCGAAATTCAGATCGCTGTTTGCGTAGCCAACTTGATGGCTGATGAAGTCGGAGTCGATGCGGAAGTAGTCGTCGCCATCGACCTTGCCGTCGAGGTTGATATCGCCATTCCAGGTGTATTTGACGATGAGGTCGCCGGCGGCCAGGGGATGGCCTTCGAGGCTGGAGAGGATGGGGGTGCCGTCGCCTTTGTCATTGAGCAGCACGGCGAGGCCGGTCTGTGCATTGTCGCGGGCCAGGGAAGAGGTCAGGCCGGGGGCGGTCCATCCGGAGTTGCGAGCCGATTTGATCCAGCGAGTGATGTCGGCGAGGACTTGCGACTGGGTCTGGGGAGTGGTTCTGACGACCAGGGTGTTGTCGGCCAGATCGAGGGTGCCGCCGTCGCCGAGGGTCAGGCTCTGGGTCTGGATGACGGCATGGGCCCCAGCGGCGACGGTGACAACGGCGGAGTCGGAAATGCTCAGGGAGGCCAGGTCGCGAGAGGCGTCCAGGGCAAGTTGATCGGTGCCGCCGGCGGAAATTTGCCGGGAGAACTTGAGCGCGACCAGAACGCTAGCCTTCACATAAAACAAGCCATCGGACTCGAAAACTTCATACGCAGGACCGGGGGCCGCATAGCTGGCCAGGAATCTGGGATTGGCAGGGTTGTTGACGTCGAGGATCTCAAGGCCTGATCTTCCATCGGCTACGTAGGCCACGCCGTTGGTCACGAAAACACCTTGCGCTTGTCCAGGGGTGTCGCAAGTGCCTAGGACGCTTAGTGTAGCAGGATTGCTCACGTCGATGTATCGAAGCCCGTTTTCCCCATCTGCTACATAGGCTATGTTGCCCACGACGGAAACCCCGCGTGCTCCTCCAAGCGTGTCGCAACGGCCCAGCACTGCTGGCGAAGCGGGGTTGCTGATGTCCAGGATTTCCAAACCTCCTTGAGTGCTTGTGACATACGCTCTGTCGCCGGCCAGTACGAGATCGCTTGGTTCGTAAGTGCTGCAATCGCCCAGGACCTTGGGCGATGCGGGATTGCTCACGTCAACAATCTGCACGCCTGTGAGCGTAGGGCCGCTGCATGCTATATAAGCCACGCTGTCTCTTACGACGACCTGGGTTGCAAACGGGTTGGTTTGACAATTGGCCAAGTGTCTCGGTGCCGCGGGATTGGCTACATCAACGATCTCTACGCCGCTGCCGTGATAGGCGAGGTAGGCCAAACCATCGGATACGAAGATATCCTGCAGGTTCTCACGAGTGCTGTAACTGCCCAGAATCCGGGGCTGGCCAGGGTTGCTCAGATCGAGGATTTGCATGCCTCGTCCTCGAGCAATGACATAGGCGATGCTGCCTGATACGCAGGCGTTTCGGCATGATCCGAGAGCATCGTACGCACTCAGGTATTGCGGTTCGTTAGGGTTGCTGATATCGAAAATCTGCAAGCCAGAGTACCAATCGTTTATATAAGCCTTGTTGCCGACGACATAAATGCCGTCGGCCCTTCCAGCGATTGTGCTTTTGTGCAGGAGTTTGGGTGAGGCCGGGTTGCTCACATCGATGATCTGCAGGTCGAGTCCATCGACTACGTAGGCCAAGTCCCCTGATACAAAGACTTCGTCTAGATATTCGTATCCAGGTCCATCATAGGTAGCCAGGAGCTTGGGTGAGGCTGGGTTGCTTACATCGATGATCTGCATGTCGGCTTGGTTCAGCACGTATGCCACATCGCCAGAAACGAAGACTCTGTCTTCAAGTCCGGAGGTATTGTGGTTGCTCAGGAGTTTTGGCGCAGCCGGGTTGCTGACGTCAAGGATCTGGAGCCCGTAATAACCATCCGCCAGATAAGCTGTGGTGTCGGACACAAAGAGATCGTACGTTTTTCCGGAAGTGGCATAGGCGTACAGGAGTGTTGGCGAAGCAGGATCGCTGACATCAATGATCTGCAGACCCGCCTCTATATTCAGTAGATAGACTACATCGTTCGCCACCGCGATTTTGTACGCGTTCCCAGAAGTGTCACACTTGCCGATGATCTTTGGCGAAGCGGGATCACTTATATTGATGATTTGCAGGCCGGATCTCGACGTGGCCACATAGGCGAAGTCACCCGCCAGGGTGACTGCGTTAGCGTTGTTCGGAAGCAGGGTCCGCCCAAGAGGCTCGGGTGACGAAGGGTTCGAAATGTCCAAAACCTGCAGGTTGGGGCCCTCGCAGAGATAGGCGTAATCGCCCTGCATGGCAAGGTCACGGACGCCATCGCCATACTGCGAGAGGATCTCAAGCGATACCGATTCCGCGGCCCCGGAGAGCAGACGGCGGTTTTCAAGGGATTCGGCGATGCAAAGGTGAGATTGCGAAGCGGCCATGCGGTCTCCCGTCAGGCATCGGGCGAGAATCCTGGAATCAACCGAGGAGAGGCAATGCGGCAGCCTGAAGCGTCAGAACGAATTTGCTCGGAAGGCCATTCCGCACCCACCCAAAGCCATAATCCTATATAGCACAGGAAATTGGGAAAGCAAACGGGCGGGAGGGGAGAATCGTAATACGCATTACGTATCGCAAGCAGCCAGTTGGGCTTGGGCATTCGCCATGGGTTCGGCATTTGGGTTTCGGACTTGGGATTTCGTCGGCGTTTTGCCTTTGTAATCCGGCTTTCCCCTAAATGTCCTGTTCGCCCGGATTCGCCTTGACCGATATGGTTGAGTAGCGGATAATTATCATGACGATGGGCAGATACCGTTTGGCCAGCATCGCCCAACTCGCGCACCAGATGGAGTTTGCACCTCAGGATGTCCGGGCCGTGCAGCTCGATCGGGCGGAAGATCTGCTTCACGTCATTGATCCGGCCAAGGCTTATCCCCCCGACTTCATCGTCTACAAGGTCACCGACTATCGGCCCAAGGCTACCAATACCGAGCTCTTGGCGGGTTTGGCGCTCCAGCATGACTTGGGGCTGCTGATCGAGCAGGTGAGCGCATCCCTTGAAGTGCAAACGATTTCGCTGGCTGAGCCTGTTCTGATGATCGACGACGTCTCCGCGAAATTCAACATCACCAGCAAGACCGTTCAGCGCTGGCGGCGCAAGGGGTTGCCGGCCCGCAAGTTCATCTTCCCCGACGGCAAACGCCGGGTGGGGTTCCTCTTGAGCAGCGTCGAACGCTTCCTGGCTCATCACCAGGATCAGGCGGCGGGCAATTGCACGCAGATCACCGACGCCGAGCGCGAGTTGATCCTTTGCCATGCGCGACGGCTGGTGGCGTATTGCAGCGAAGAGGAGATCACGCGGCGCATTGCCGCGTGCCTGGGCCGCACGCCGCTGGCGATCCTGCATACCCTTCGCAAGCATGACCAGGAGCATGCCGAAGAGGCGATTCTGCCGCTCGCGGCAGAGCCCATCGGTGATGCAGATCGGGCGGCGATTCTCAAGGCGTACCGTCGGAGCGGGACTCTCTCGGCCCTCGCTCAACGGTTTGGCCAGCCGCGCTCGGCGATCTATCGCGTCATCATGGATGACCGGATTGCTCGCCTGACGCGGCGTAAGGTGCGTTTCCGCGACGATGAGCTGTTCCATCACAACGATGCCGCTGCGGCCATTGCCGCCATCCTGACGCAGGAAGAGCTGGCCGAGCAGGCCAAGCGTGAGGATCTGCGCGTGCCGCGGGATCTGCCGCCGTATCTGCAGGAGTTGTATCGCACGCCGCTGTTGAGCAAGAGCAAGGAGCGGGCGTTATTCCTGAAGCTGAACTTCCACAAGTACCAGTTTGTGAAGGCCCGGCGGCGTTTGGATCCGGAATTGGCGCATCATCGGCAGTTGACGGAGCTGGAAAAATACCTGGCCGAGGCGGCGCAGACGAAGAATGCGATCGTGCGGGCCAATCTGCGGCTGGTCGTCAGCGTGGCCCGCAAGCACATGCGGCCGGGCGTGAACATGGCTGATTTGATCAGCGATGGCAATATGATTCTCATGCGGGCCGTCGATTGCTTTGACATCGGCCGGGGGTTCCGCTTCAGCACCTACGCGACGCTGGCGCTGATGAAGGGCTTCGCCCGCAGCGTTTCCCAGATCCTCTCCTCGCAGAGCGTGGCGACCGACCAGGAGATGCTCAGCCAAGTCGCCGACCGCCGGCCGACGTACGAGATGTCGAATGTCGTGGCCCGCGACGAAGTGCGGCAACTGCTTTCGCGGCTGGATGACCGCGAACGCAGCATCATCGCCGCCCACTTCGGGCTGGATGAAGAGATGCCGGCGACGTACCAGGAGGTTGGCGATCGCCTGGGGCTCTCCAAGGAACGCGTGCGGCAGATCGAGCAGATGGCCATGACCAAGCTCCGGGCGGGGATGGGCGGGGTCGTGGATGAAGTGCACTCCTGAAGGCGGGGATGTTTTGCCGTCAAAATGGGAGCGTAGTTGGCGTTAGAACGACGTGGGGGTGGCCTTGGCCATCGCCTGAACACCAAAACCGGCGGTTGAAGCCGCCCCTACAAGTCTGAGTGTTATGTCACGCATGACCGGGTATTCAAGACCTCAGGGACTTGCCGAGAATTCGGGCGGATTTCGCACGAGTCCCGGCGGGGTTGACGCACGGTTGAGACAGGTATTGGATGTATTGAGGTGCCATCCACTGGCCGACGCTCAGGATGTTCTTGACGTGGGGATTGGGGCAGGGCAGATATCCAAATGGCTGGCCGAGCAAGGAAAGCGGGTCACGGGTACGGGGCTCGCGATGGAGTCGTATGAGTCGGACCTGGAGCAGCTCAAGACGAAATATGGCATTCAGATTGTTGAATGCCCTGCCGATGACATGCCCTTTGAAGACGGCTCGTTTGATGCGGTGGTGATGTCGCATGTGCTTGAGCATTGTCCCAATGTGGGTGCGGCGCTGGCCGAGGCCTGGCGGGTTTTGCGGGATGGTGGCTATCTGCACGTGTTCGTGCCGGCTTCGTCGATCAGGGTGGTTCCGGGACACGTGTCTGTGGGTTGGGTAGTAGGTCAGCTCATGTACGTGTTGTTGGTGGCGGGCTTTGATGTTCGCGCGGGGAAATTCATACGCCATGGGTACAGCGTATGCGCCTGTGTGCGTAAGAACGCCGCCATGGAGTTGCCGTGCCTGCGTGGCGATACGGGTGACCTGCTCTTGCTCTGGGATGCTGGCTTGCTTCCTGTCAGCGTGGCCAAGGGATTTGGGCGTTGCGATGGCTTCCACGGGGACCTTGAGCACATCAACTGGACGAGCCAGGAACTGAGCCGTTTGCAGACGCCGGGGTCCGCGAAGTTCCGGATGCTGCAGCGGCTGGCGATTCTCATGCTGAGTTTGCTTCCTCTGCAATGTCGCGAACTGCTCACCCGATTCACGCTGGAGTCAATGGCTGCCACTTGGACGAAACGGCTGCAGAACTCGAAAGCCGGCGATTGACGCTGCCGCTACGGGGCTGGATGACCGCGAACGCAGCATTATCGCCGCCCACTTCGGGCTGGATGAAGAGATGCCGGCGACGTACCAGGAGGTTGGCGATCGCCTGGGGCT
>JBLNDH010000002.1:0-7679 GCA_050261455.1 Bacillota bacterium | reverse complement strand
AAAGCCGGTGGGCTCTTCACAGACCACCTTGTCGCCGATCAACAGGCGGGCGGCGCAGGGGGAGGGCTCTCCGGCGACCCAGTCCACGAAGCGGGGTTTGAGGCCATAGCGTTCGGCGAGGATTATGCGGGCCAGGGCGACCGACGTGTGGCTATCGGAATCGCAGGCCAGGGCATCGATCTGTTGGAATGGGACGCGGCTGAAGATTCGGACGGTCAGGGTCGGGCCATTGCAGCCGATCCCCGAGCTGGGGACGATGCGCAGGCCATCCATGCGTTGAAAGTCGATCACCGGAAGCAGGGCCACGTCTACCTGTTGCTGACGCAAGCCGGCCAACAGGCGGGAGGGGACGTCCAAGACCAGGGACACGTCACGGCTCTGGTCCAGTTCCCAGATCAAGGGTTTGGAATTGAGGAAGCTGACGCATCCGACACGCAGGACGTGTCGGGCGGATTGCGGGGCCAGTTGGGGAGCCGGGGTCATGGGCATGCCTAAGTGTACGCCCGGGCGGCCGAGGCGTGGTGGTTTCATGGGTTTTGAAGGTTTTGGCACGGGGTGTAGCAGAATGCAGGGGCGAGTGGCCGCAGATGCACGCAGATCAACGCAGATAGAACGCGCACGGGCGAGACGCCCGTGCTACGTTTTTCTTTGCCGCCGCATGAGGCATGGATGGACACCGATGAGTGCTCCTGATGGGGGAGGGTCTGGCAAAGAGGAGAAGCACTGATGGAGTTGCATGGGAGGGATTCCCCACGGCAGCGCCGTGGGCTTTAGAGGAGCATCACAGGGGGTTTGACGGGATGTAGTAGAGGATGGGGCGTGGGGTGGCGGATTGGGGTGGGAGCGGACATTGTATGGGCGAGAAGGATGCCTGATGGCGCCAGTTTCCCTTGGGATGCAGCTTCCTCCACGAAGAGAGCGGGAGGCCAGATCTGGCCTCCCGCTCGCTATGTGTTGCGTGATTCAGCTTTTAGGGCTTACTTGCCGCTGCGGACGATTTCCGAAGCCAGGCGACGCCAGCGGGTGGGGGTGAGACCGGTGGCCTGCTTAAAGCGGCTGGTAAAGTGGCTCTGATGCGCAAAGCCGCAATCGGTAGCGATTTGCGCCAATTCTCGCCGGCGCGACGCCAGAAGCCGCTTGGCTTCGTGGATCTGGCAGCCAAGCAGGAAGTGCTTGGGGGTCTGCCCGATCAGGTCGGTGAAGCGACGGTGGAAGTGGAAGGGGCTGAGATGGGCCTTCTTGGCGATCTCATCGAGGGTGGGATTGCGATGGAATTCCTGCTGCATGAACTTGAGGGTGGGCAGCAGGCGGACCAGCTCATCATCGGCGGCGACATCGGTGGGACGGACGGCGACCCATTCGAAGCTTTCGGGTTGCAGGGTGAAGAAGACGAAGGCACCCGGGCCGAGGGCGGGGAATTCCTTGAAGACGACGCAGTGGAAGATCCACAGTTCGCCGTTGACATCGGGGAGCAGGAGGCGGTCGGTATAGACCTGGCCACGCTTGCAGTGCTCAAGCGCCTGGCGAGCGTGCTGATGGAGCTGCTCTTCGACGCGGTCATCCAAGCCGAGGTGCTTCTTGGGATAGATGGCCTTGGCGTCCTTATTGAAGATGAACTGGCGGACCGGGGCGGTGTGCGTCCAGGGGTCCGTCTGCATGGCCAATTCGGTATTGCGGGTCTGACGGTTCTTGGAGATGAACTCATCGACTTCGCGGCCGATGTTCTTGAGCTTGTTCACTTCGGAATCGGTGAACTCCCCATCATCGGGGCCACGGAACAGGAGGATGGCGCCGGGATAGCCATTGAGGACGGGAGCGGCGAGGGGGGCGCCCATGGCATAGCGGAAGCCATGGGGCTGAAGCATGCCGTGGAGGTAGGGGCTGTTCTGGAAGTCGGAGACCGTCCAGCAATCGCCAATACGGGTGATCTGACCGCGGAGGATTGCCTGCCAGGCAATGCGATCTTCCTTGTGGAAGTCGCGGGTGTAGGACTTAAGCAGGGTCTCTGGGCACTTGCCGGGCTGAACGATGTGGACGCTGCCGCGGGGGAGCATCGACACGATGAGGCCCTGGGTAAAAGGTACGAGCGGACTAACCAAATCAAATACCTGCCGAGCTGCCATGGCTTCTCTTGTTCCCTTTCCAGAATTGCTCGATCCAACTTCGCTACGCGAGATCGTTTTTTGTACCATATGCTTCATTATACGAAGTATACGAGCACGAGTTTGCTATGATCGAGACAATTTCCAAAAAATTATGCCAAACGGAATGAACTACTGAAACAACACCTTATTTTGGCGTGACTTACATCACATCTGTCGTGCGATAAGTCTCCTGATGAAAGGCAAACTATAACCAGCGGATTCTCTTTTGCAAACCTCGTGAGCAACATCATACGTAACAATCTGCCAAATGCAAAGCACTTGCTTTGAAACGTTTATCGGAATCGTCGCGTGGCGGGCTGGAATCAGCCATTGTTGAGTCTGGGAAACATCCGGCATAAGGCGACCTTCTTGAAAACTCGATCCGCCGGGTTTTTCGGTGGGAAATGGAGGCCTGGGCCCGTCAGGCCGCTATGGCACCGCAGTTGTTACAGGACAGACGAGGTCTTTGCTTATGATGCTCACTTTGACCGACGCGATGTTCTGGCGGATGAAGTGGAAAATCGGCATTCTCACGTTGGCGACCTTTATTGCGTTGTGCTAGGGCAACAGATCGGTTTTGAGAGAGATATGCGCGGGCGGGCCCAGGGATAGATCGCTGGGAATGGGAATCCTGAGGAAGGGGAAGCCCACGAATCTCTACGAGTCTTCACGAAAGAGCCGCGGAGGAACGCGGATTAACGCAGATAGAAGATACAGGGGCAGGATGCCCCGGGGAGGCCTTTTTTGTTGCCACGGATGGGGCACAGATGAGTGTTCCGGAGGGAGAGAGCTCGGCAAAGGGAAGAAGCACTGCTGGAGATGCATGGGCGGGCCACCCATGCCATAGTCGCGCACGGGCAAGATGCCCGGGGGACATGTTGTTGTCATGGATGAGGCACAACAGATGGGGGATGAGCGGGGAAACGCAATTGGGGCTGCGAAATCGCACGCGTGTGAGGGGGCGGGATGGCGAAGGAGAGGCTGGCTATGGGACGTTGGGCAAGCCAGGGAATATGGGGGGGATACCAACGATTTAGAAATGGGTGTCAAACCGCTACGGGAACTGGGTTTCCCACGGCGGCGGCGGGGCTTCCGGGGGTGGGGAAGGGGTTTCTAGATCTTGGCCTCGAGGACTTTTCGGGTCTGGGCTTCGCGGTAGTCGTGAAGACGTTTGCGAATTTCTGCATTGTTCAATGCAAGAATTGCAGCGGCAAAAAGGGCGGCATTGACGGCACCGGCTTGTCCAATGGCGAGGGTGCCGACGGGGATTCCGGCGGGCATCTGAACGATGGAGAGGAGGGAGTCCAGGCCATTGAGGGCTTTGGACTGCATGGGTACGCCCAGGACGGGGAGGGCCGTCTTGGCAGCCATGACACCGGCCAGGTGAGCGGCGCCGCCGGCGCCGGCGATGATCACGGCCAGGCCACGGGACTCGGCCGTATTGGCGTAGTCGAAGGCGACGTCGGGCGTTCGATGGGCTGAGATCACCCGCTTTTCATAGGGGATACCCAACTTCTCGAGGGTTTGGGCGACGTGCTGCATGGTTTCCCAATCGGATTGGCTGCCCATGATGATGCCAACGAGGGGTGTGGCGGACGGATTCACGGTCATGTTGGATACCTCACAGATCAGTTATCGGTCGTAACGGCCGGGTATGGGGTCCATCGGCCGGGGGACATGGTAGCTTGCTCGTGGGGGAAGGGAAGGGGGGATCGTTGAGATATGGTGAGGGAAGACACGGAGGGGCCGAGTGAAGTGGTGATCGGGGGAGGGCCAACTTCTCGATTGGGGTGTGATCGACTATGATTCCGCGACCATGCAAGCGAAGACACTCATTTTGCGCACGGCAGGTACGAATTGCGATCGCGAAACAGGGTATGCGTTCGAACTGGCAGGTGCGACGGCTGAATATTTGCACATCAACCGGCTGCTAGAGCAGCCGAGGTTACTGGAGCAGTACCAGATCCTGGCGGTGGCTGGGGGATTCAGCTACGGGGATGACATTGCGGCGGGACGGATTTACGCCAATCAGATTCGGCATCACCTGGCGGAGGCGTTTGCCCGGTTCATCGAAGCGGGCAAGCCGATCATTGGCATTTGCAATGGGTTTCAGGTGTTGGTGAAGACAGATCTGCTGCCGGGGCCGATCGCCGGGGAATCAGGGCAGACGTGCACGCTGACGAACAACGATTGCGGGCGGTACTTTGACCGGTGGGTGAATCTGGCGGGACGAGGCGGGAAATGCATCTGGACGGCGGGAATTGAGCAACTGGAGGTGCCGGTGGCGCATGGGGAAGGGAAGTTTGTGCCACGGGACGAGCTGATTCGGAAGGCTTTGTGGGAGAATGGGCAGGTGGCGTTGGTGTACGCCAAGGCGGATGGATCGCCGGCGGGAGGACAGTTCCCGGAGAATCCGAACGGGAGCGTGGATGACATCGCGGGGATCTGCGATGCCAGCGGATTGGTATTTGGGCTGATGCCACACCCGGAGCGGCATGTGGATCCGACGCAGCACCCGGCGTGGACAGGGATGAAGCCGTTGCCGAAGGAGGGACAAGGGCTGGCGATTTTCAAGAACGCGGTGAAGCATGTGAGGGAGGGCGTGGGGGCGGGAGTATAGGGGCGAGCGTCCTTGAAGACACGGGTTGCAAGCAACCCGATGGCACACAAACGAGGAAAGAGGCGGAATCGGTCAGAGAGCCCCCGGAGCAAGCTCCGGGGGCGTTTTTGTTGGCAGGCAGTGATCACAGACGCATCGGGGGATTGCAGGGGGAGGGAGAGGCGAAGAGGCGGTTTTTTTCCAGAAGGGCAGGCCCAAGCGCTTCACAGATCCGCACGAATCGGCGATGATTCGGGTATCAAGTGCGGTGTCAGGTCTGTTCGTGGAATCTCTGGGACACGTGGTGAAAGGCGGGCACAATGCAATCGTTGGATTGGGTAACGATTGGTTTGTACTTCGGCGCACTTCTGGCGGTGACGTGGTGGACGCTGTTAAAGCCGAAGACGTCGGCGACGGGTTATTTCCTGGCCGGGAAGGATGTGGGATGGTTTGCGATCGGGTGTTCGCTGTTTGCGTCGAACATCGGGTCGGAGCACCTGGTGGGGCTGGCGGGCGCCGGGGCCAAGAGTGGCGTGGCGATGGCGCACTACGAGCTGCACGCCTGGTGCTTGCTCGTACTCGGCTGGGTGATGGTGCCGTTCTATGAGCGAAGCATGGTGTTCACCATGCCGGAGTTTCTGGAAAGACGTTACACACCGGCGGCGCGGTGGTTTCTGTCGGTGATCAGCCTGGTGGCGTATGTGTTCACGAAGATCGCGGTGGGATTGGCGGCGGGTGGCGTGGTGTTCAAGGCGCTGTTCCCGGACAACTTCATCGCAAATGTGGACAACTTCTGGGTGGGGGCGATTGGGGTGGTGCTCGTCACGGGGGTGTATACCGTGCTGGGCGGGTTGCGGGCGGTGGTGTACACGGAGGTCATTCAGACCCTGGTGTTCATCATTGGGTCGATGCTGCTGCTGGTGGTTGGATTGTGGAAGTTGGGCGGATGGAATGTGTTGCGGGAGACGTGCGGCTCGGAGCATTTCAACCTGTGGAAGCCGCTGGACCATCCGAGCTTTCCGTGGCTGGGGATGCTGGTCAGCGCGCCGATCGTCGGACTGTGGTATTGGACGACGGACCAGTACATCGTGCAGAGGACGTTGGCGGCGCGAAATCAGACGGAGGCACGGCGAGGGACGATTTTCGCCTCCTATTTGAAGCTGCTTCCGTTGTGGATCTTCATCGTGCCGGGGATGATCGCCTTCGCGTTGGCGACAAAGGGGATGCTGGGCAGCTCGAGCGCGGCATTGCTGAAGGACCCGGACCAGGCGTTTCCGATCATGGTCAAGGAGATACTGCCGGTGGGAATCCGCGGGCTGGTGGCGGGCGGGTTGCTGGCGGCGCTGATGAGCTCGCTGGCGTCGTGCTTCAACTCGTCGGCGACGCTATTCACGATGGACATCTATAAGAAGCTGTATCCCCATGCGTCGGAACAGACCCTGGTATGGGTGGGGCGTGTGGCGACAGTGGTGATGGTGGCGTTGGGGCTGATGTGGATTCCGCTGATGGGCAGGGCCAAGGGGTTGTACGTGTATCTGCAATCGGTGCAAACGTATCTGGCGCCGCCGATCTTCGCGGTGTTCTTCCTGGGAGTGTTCTTCAAGCGAATCAACGGCAAGGGATGCATGGTGGGACTGGTTGGCGGATTCCTCCTGGGGATGGCGCGGCTGACGCTGGAGATCATGAAGGAGAGGGGAGTGCTGGCACAGGGGACGGTGTTGTACCAGGTCGCGGCATTCAACTACCTGTATCTGGGCATCGTGCTCTTTATCATCGCGGTGGTGGCGATCGTGGTGACGAGCTTGCTGACGGCACCGCCGAGGGAGGAGCAGTTGGTGGGCCTGACGTATTCGACCGTGACGGCGGCGCAGCGGGCGGAGACACGGGCGAGCTGGAACAAGTGGGATGTGATCACGACGGCGGGAGTGCTGGCGCTGATCCTGGTGATGTATGCGTACTTCAATGGGTGAGGGAGGGATTAGCGGAAGATAGAAGAAGCCCACGGCGGAGGCCGTGGGCTTCTTTGTTTTGTGCTTGAGATGCGAGGGCGGCGAGCCCGGCCCTGCGGGCCGCCGCTAAACGGGAGCGTGGTTTACAGGGCTTTGGTCTGGCCGGGCATGGCAACGGGGTATTTGCCTTGGGGGTCGGGGAGAACGGGGGGGTTGGAGTTCCAGGTGAAGTTTTCGAGGCCGGGGGCGAGTTCGAGGTTGGAGGCCATCGCCTGGTCCCAGGTGACGGTTTGGCCACTCTCGAGGGCCATGCGGCCCATGATGCCGACCATCGCGGCTTTGGCGCAGCGTTCGGCTTCGTTGTAGCTGCGGTCCTGGCGGATGGCTTCGAAGAGGAGGTTGTGTTCGTACTGGTAGGCGCTGATGGCGTCGCCTTTGTACTGCCAGATCATGTTCTCGCGGGTGGGTTTGAAGCCTTTATAGAGGCGGGGTTGGTCGATGCCTTCGCCGAGGACGGCGCAGCCCTTGGTGCCGTGGATGACGTCGCCGAAGAAGTTCCAGCAGGTGTTCATATGGCGGCCCTGGGCGAGCAGGCGCGTGCCATCGGGGAAGGTGTATTCTGCGGAATAATGATCGAAGAGCTGATCGGGTTCGGTGCGGCACTGGCGGCCGCCTTGGCCTTGGACGGATTCGGGCCAGGCATCCTTGACCCAGCAGCAGACGTCGAGGTTGTGGATGAGCCAGTCAAGGAGGAAGCTGCCGTTGACCCAGGTGAAGTTGCTGTAGTTGCGGATCTGGTGGGCCAGTTCGGTTTCGCCGGCGCGTTTGGCGCCGAAGCCGACGGGGCCATGTTCGCGGTAGGCCCAGCAGGTGATGACGTCGCCGATAGCGCCGTTGTGGATTTCACGGATGGCGGCTTCGAGGGGGATGCTATGGCGGGACATCAGGCCACCGGCAATCTTGAGGTTTTTCTTTTTGGCTTCCTCG
>JBLNDH010000001.1:0-3950 GCA_050261455.1 Bacillota bacterium | reverse complement strand
CCACCAGTCCCCCCACGTGCGCCGCATTCGCAACCGGCCCCAACCACCCCGTCATGCAGGCCACCAGCCAGGCCATCATGATGAACACCGTATTCTCATGCAGATTCATCTGCTCCTGTGGCTGATACCGGCTCTTCATCCACACATACCCAAACAGCGCATACACCACCCCCGACATCCCCAGAAACGCTGGCCCGGCCCACAAATACTGCGCCCAATTCGACAAAATCGCCGCCACCCCAACCAACACCCCCAGCCGCCATGTCCCCTTCCGCTGCTCGATCAATCCCCCCAGATCCACCAGCCACAACATGTTGAACAGCAGATGCAGAACATTTCCATGCAGAAAAATCGGCGTGATAAACCGCCACGGCTGCTCCAGCATCGGCGCAAACCACAGGTACTGCCACACCGGAAGTCCCCTTTTGAACCACAACCCCACCGACGCCACCACGCACACCGCCACCAGCACAAACGTCAGCGGATGCGCCCCCTGAACCCCTCTTGCCCAGCTCGTCCGCACATCCACATAGGTTTCCCGCAGACGCTTCTCCTTTCGCGCCTGCCGGCTGCGAATTGCCGACGCCTCCAATGCCGCATGCCGATATTTGGGATCCGAAGGATTCTGCGCATACGCCGCCAACTCCCCCCGAGCCCGATCCAGGTGATCCTCGTCCTTGATCCAGATCACCCATCCCTCTCCGCCCTCATCAAGCACATGATCGATTCCCAGCGTAAGCAGGTAGTCGCCAAACACACGTGCCCCCTGTTCCTCCGGCAAAGACCCAATCATTCGCATGGCCGCACCCTATGCTGCCAGCCCCGACAAATCAACGATCGCGTAAAAAGGGGTTGACAGCCGCCCCGTTCAATCGTCAAATCTTAGACATCAGTTCGTTCGCTAATAATCGTGGGAGCAGGGAATGTCGATCGGGGTACAATGCAGTGGATGCGGACGTCGCTACCGCGTGGCTGACACCCGCGCCGGTACAACCATGGCCTGCCAATGCGGCCAGAACTTCGTCGTCGAGGGAACTCGATACATCGACAAGGTCTGCGCCCGCTGTGGCATCGATGTCTCCTCCCTCACCCGCACCCGTGACCCCCAAGGCAATTACTACTGCCAACCCTGCTGGGACGAACTGGTCCAGGCCCACCATCAAGCCAAACAGGCCGCCAGCGATCCCGAGATCCGCTGGTTCACCACCCAACTCTCCCGCCTCCGCCTCCAACGCCTCCTCCGGCCCCCTCATTGTCCTCAGCATCCTGGCCTTCCTCGCCCTCGGCTGGTTCGTTCCCAAAACCGGCCAAGTCCTCGGCGCCTGCCTCCTCGTCCTCGGCAGCGCCTTGATTGTGATCTGCACCATTTGGCTCTTTGTCATTCCCTTCCGCGACGGCGCCAACGTCGGCCTCTCCTGCATCCTCAGCGGCAAACGCCGTCGCCGCTGGGCCGCCGATAACCCCGATTTCAACCTCCGTCGCCCCACCTCCCTCGTCATGACCGGCCTCTGCCTCGTCCTCCTCGCCGCCCTCTTCTTCGCCCTCTGGATCATCTCCCGCCAATACTGGGGCCTCTCCTGACGACTTGTCCTTTGTCCCTTGTTCTTGGTCCTTCGCCGCAACCAGCAACTGGCAACTGACTAAGGACAGAGGACAAATGACGGCAGCCCCCTACAATCAGGTAAACTGCGCCCACGATGACCACCGCCACTCCCACATTCCCTCAAAAGCTCGAGCTCTTCGCTCGCGACATCAAGCTCAGCCACACCGTCTTCGCCCTCCCCTTCGCCCTCCTGAGCACAGCCCTGGCCTGGCAACAAATCCGTGGACCGATCCTCGGCAAACTCCTCCTCATCCTCCTCTGCATGATCTCCGCCCGAACCGTCGCTATGGCCGCCAACCGCCTCTTCGATGCCCACCTCGATGCCCTCAACCCCCGCACCGCCTCCCGCGCCATTCCCGCCGGCCGTCTCTCCCCCACCTTCTTCATCTTCGCCCTCACCCTCTGCACCCTCGCCTTCTTGGCCGCCACCGCCACCTTCCTCCATTATCACAACCCCTGGCCCCTCATCTTCTCGCTCCCCGTCCTTCTCTTTCTCACCGCCTACCCCTTCCTCAAACGTTTCACCCGCCTCTGCCATTACTATCTCGGCGCCGCCCTCGCCTTGGCCCCCATCTGCGCCTGGGTCGCCATCACCGGCTCTTTAAACCCCACCCCCTTCCTCATCGCCGCCGCGGTCCTCCTCTGGACCGCCGGCTTCGACATCATCTACGCCTGCCAAGACTACCACTCCGACCTCCAGACCGGCGTCACCTCCCTCCCCGCCCGCCTCGGCATCCCCAAAGCGCTCTGGATCGCTCGCCTCACCCACACCGCCTCCGCCACCTTCCTCGTCCTCCTCGGCCTCTACTCCCCCTCTCTCGGCCTGCTCTACTTCCTAGGCGTCTTCGCCGCCATCGCCCTGCTCATCATCGAGCACTCCTTGGTCAAGCCCACCGACCTCTCCAAGGTGAACCTCGCCTTCTTCACCCTCAACGGCCTCATTAGCCTCCTCCTAGGCACCCTCGGCATCCTCGACACCCTCCTCTAACTCGCCCGCCTCCCCAATTGCCAGCACTCTTCCTCCTCCATCCCATCCCCACCCATGCTTGCGGTTTCGCGGATCGAACTCCGCTCCTCCGCCACCCCTTTCGCCATTCGTCATTTGGATTTCGTCATTGATTCGACATTCGGATTTCGGACTTCGTCATTGCCCCCTTTAGATATGCTCCCGCTCCTCCAACGCCCCCATCTCAAACCCCCGCCGCACCCGCTCTTCCTCCTTCGCCTCTTCCCATACCACCGTCCCACAAATCCAATCCGCCAGCCCCCGCCTCCTCTCATCCCTCATCGCCACAATCCACGACACCGGCGCCAGTGGCATCACCACCATCCCCACCACCACCCGCACCAGGCACCTCCCAAACCCAATTTGCCCCCCATTCACTCGACCCAACCGAATCCCCATCACCCGCATGCCATACGTTGCTCTCCAACTCGCCGCCGACAAGACACCCCCACCCAGCAGCGCACCCCACAGCAATGAAATCCCCACCGCATTCCCCATCTCCAGCAGCCGCGCCCCCACCGCCAGCCCCCCCGCGCACACCACCCCCGCCACCGCCGTACTCGCCGACGCCGCCAACCGCCTCTTCAACGTCGCCACCCGCAAGTCCATCCACCACCACCTTCACCCCACGACCATTCTGCTTGTCAAAACCACCCCCATCCAACGATCCTCCTCTCCCTTCCACCCCTCCGCACCTAATTGAAAATTGCCAATTGTCAATTTTCAATTGTCAATTAAGCGTGTCCGACACTCCCCACGCCAGCCTCTCTCCCAACCTTCACTCCCTTCAAATCCCCTGAAACATAGAATCCCTCCCCCCATCCTCATATACTCCCCCGCCAATGTCCACCCCACCAGACACCCTCGTCTCCGACCCCGCCCTCCTCCCCATCGCCGAGAAGGTTCAATCCGGCGAAATCCTCTCCTTCGAAGATGGCCTCGCCCTCTACGCCTCCCGCGACATCCATGGGATCGGCCGCCTGGCCAACCTCGTCCGCCATCGCCTCCATGGCTCCGTCGCTTACTACAATCGCAACCGCCACATCAACTACACCAACGTCTGCGCCCTCTCCTGCAAATTCTGCTCCTTCTATCGCAAGCGTGGCGAAGAAGGCGCCTACGAAATGCCCGTCGAACAGGTCATCGAAACCGCTCAGAAAGCCGCCGCCACCGGCGCCACCGAAGTCCACATCGTCGGCGGCCTCCACCCCTGGCTCAAATTCGATTACTACCTCTCCATGCTCCGCGGCATCCGCTCCGCCTGCCCCACTCTCCACATCAAAGCCTTCACCGCTATCGAGATCATTCATTTCTCCCGCGTCGCCCGCCTCACCATCCCCG